>JAAVZE010000179.1 GCA_022791495.1 Eubacterium sp. | reverse complement strand
TTTTCCGGAGTGCTGATTCCAAGTATTGCGTTGTTTTCTTCCTTTGGTCCGGTAACTGCGCTTGCAAATCTTGGAAGTACACTGCAAAATACATTTGCAGCGGGGAACCGTGTGCTGGATATTTTGGAAGAAACCCCAGCCATAGAAGAAGTAAAGGATAAGCCGGAACTCATTTTTCAGGAAGCTCTTGCAGAGCATGTGACATTTTCCTATGATAGGGAAACGATTTTGAAAGATATTTCGCTGAAAGTTCCGAAAGGTTCTGTAATTGGAATTACCGGACGCAGCGGCAGTGGAAAATCGACTCTGTTAAAACTGTTTATGCGTTTTTGGGATGTATCAGAAGGCATGATAAAAATTTCCAATACCAATATTTCTGATATCAATACGGGCAATCTGAGGGATATGGAAGCCTTTATGACACAGGAAACACATCTGTTTCATGACAGTATTAAAAATAATTTACGAATTGCAAAACTGGATGCAACGAATCAGGAAATAGAAGCAGCCTGCAAAAAAGCTTCTGTACATGAGTTTATTTTAAGTCTTCCTCAGGGCTATGATACACCGGTGGGAGAGCTTGGAGATACATTGTCCGGCGGGGAACGGCAGAGAATTGGGCTTGCACGGGCTTTCCTGCATAATGCTCCGTTTTTGCTTCTTGATGAGCCGTCGAGCAATCTGGACAGTTTGAATGAAGCGGTGATTCTTAAATCACTTCAGGAGGAAAGAGAAAATAAAACTGTTTTACTGGTGTCTCATCGTAAGTCCACGATGCGTATTGCAGATACAGTGTATTCCGTAGAAGGCGGGAGGATGAGCTGATGATAAAAGATATGCAGTCCGGACTGTGCCGGACTTGATAGTTATGCAAGACAGAGAAGTGACTGCTGTCCGTTTATGGAAACAAAAACATTTTGTTCAAATTGCAGAGTACATTGCTATAAGACAGAGATGAGAGAAAAGATTCGTATGGTTATGCGGTTTTCTGGACCACGGATGATTTTTTATCATCCAGTGACAGCAATATGTCATGTAATAGAATCAAAGAAAGAAAAGAATCGACTGGAGGAAACTTTATGAAAATAAAAAAACTGTTATTTTTAATTCTTGGCTGTTTATGTCTGGGACTTGGCTGTATCGGGATTGTGCTTCCGATTTTACCCACCGTGCCATTTTTTCTTGTGACAGTTATCTGTTTTGCC
>JAAVZE010000045.1 GCA_022791495.1 Eubacterium sp. | reverse complement strand
TTCACTCTGGGCGATTTCGTTTGTGTGGTGCGGGAAAATATTATCCACGCCGCCACAATGGATATCCATATACTCGCCAAGGTGTTTGATGCTGATGCTGGAACACTCGATATGCCATCCCGGATATCCGACGCCCCAGGGACTGTCCCATTTGAGCTCCTGGTTGTCAAATTTGGATTTGGTAAACCAGAGAACAAAATCCGTCTTATTTCTCTTATTGGTATCCTCCTCTACATCTTCCCTGACGCCTACCTGGAGTTCCTCCTCCTTCTGGGAAGACAGAACATAGTAATCCGCCAGCTTAGAGGTATCAAAATATACATTTTCCCCTGCCACATAGGCATAGCCCTTTTCCAGAAGAACTTCAATCATATGAATAAACTCACCGATGCAGCCCGTGGCCGGCTCCACCACATCCGGGCGTTTGATCCGCAGCTTTTCACAGTCCTGAAAAAATGCTTCGGTATAAAATCTGGCGATATCCATAACGGATTTATGCTCTCTTTTGGCACCGGCCAGCATCTTATCTTCCCCGGTATCCCCGTCACTGGACAGATGTCCCACATCGGTAATATTCATAACCCGCTTCACATCATACCCGGCAAAACGGAGATATTTTTCCAGAACATCTTCCATAATATAGCTTCTCAGATTGCCGATATGGGCAAAATGATACACCGTCGGTCCGCAGGTATACATAGCCACCTTTCCCGGTTCATTCGGCACAAATTCTTCCACCTTTTTGGAAAGGGTATTGTATAAACAAGTCTTAGCCCTCATAACTCTCCTCCATTCTGGCTGACACTGATTTCTGTATGATTATATTACTTTTTCTCCTGCAGGTCAAGGTCAGACAGGGATTCAAATGCCTCGATTACTGCATCCACAGACATCTTATCCACAAGAAAATAATCCATTCCATCCTTGTCAACCCGGTAAAAATTCGTACCGTCATAAGGCAGGTACCGGACTGTCACATCCCGCCCCTCCTCATGGTATACCGCAGTCAGTACAGGATCCTTACTTTCCGGTTTTACAGAATCTTTCGCCGCTGAAGTGAACTCCAGCAAAAATGCCTTGGAATATGGGGTCAGGAAGGTATCTTCTTTGTCCGCAGGCACAGTTTTTCCATTCAGCGTCCAGATATTCTTCTCCTTGCCGTCCTCCCCCTTTTCAGAATCATGAGTTACAGTGATCTTTTTACCAGAACGTCCTATCGTCACCTCATAGCCTTTTATATCTGTGGCAAGGGTAGAATATACACTGTGGTCCATATAGGTATAGGCGTCTGCTCCCATCATGCTCTCTGCCTTGTCTGCAGACAGGGTATACACATGTTCAGAGTCTTTCAAGCTCACATAATAATCGCCATTTTCATCCTTTTTTCCCACGTACAGGGTGTACCCTTTCGGATCCTGATATTTCTTCGGCACCACATTGGCCTTGTTGGTACTCTTCCCGACGGTGGACACCGATTGGGAATCCTCTTTTTCCTCTGGAATCTCATAGCCATCCTTCAGATCAAAATATCCCACCTGGATCTCCGCCGCCGGCTGATCCAGACCATATTTTTTCTTGTCCCTGCACTGATACTCCACCAATGCATCAAAAGATACCGTCGTATAGAAGCTCTGCAGTGTCGCCCAGTCATTGGTTGAGGAACCTGCCAGCGGTTTTTTATAAGGTTTTGTGATCACCCAGTTCGTATAGGCATCCACCTTCTTATCATCCGATACAATTTCTGCCAAAAAGGTAGTTTTACTTTTATTCTTTATGGAAATCTTCGTCAGATAATCGGCGTTGATCTCCGCGATCTCTTCTTTGGAGATCAGAGAATTTTTTTCCACATCAAGGGAAGAATACAGCGTATCTGCAAAGGTATAGATATTATCGCTGTCAGCTGTCATTCCATAATTACCACCGCCGACAGGAACCATATCGCCAAAATAGATCTCATAGGTCTTACCATCGGATATGGTTATCTTTACCGTCATTTGTGGTTTTTCCAAACCATACTCTTGTTTGCTGGCCCCATCTCCCGCCAGTTTTTTTGTGGCAGTCACCGGATTTAGCGCCTGGAACATGCTCTCCACCGCTTCCTGGTCCACAGGAGCTTCTGGGAGATTCTCCAGTTTCCATCCCGCTTCCTCTTTGTGCAGAGAAATGGGTTCCTCTCCTTCTCTGGAGACGGAGATCGCCGTGATATTGTCCTTTTCCACCTGAAAAACCCGCACGGTCTCAGAGGTGCTCTCCTGTTCCCCAGTTTTTTCATCCTCTCCCTGGGGTACGAGAAAATACAAGGCAATGGCCGCCACCATTAAAACACAGAGCCCCGCCAGTGTGAGCGCCTGCTTCTTTCCTTTTGACATCAGTTCTTCCTCCTTTTGAACCAGATCACAAAACCAGCAGCCAGCAGAACAAGGGGAAGAACCACCACCAAAGCCACCGTAAAGAATACGATGTCCCCATCCTGGATCATTACCGTCTCCATATTCAGGCTTCTTGTCGGAATCGCCAATGTGGTAGTCTCACCTCCCGTGAGCCAGGTGGCAGACTGAAGCACCATCGAACGGTTTCCAAACTGATTACTGGATATATAGGCGTCCGCATTAAAATTGGATGAGGCAAACAACACGATCTTCGTCGCCTTTCCCTGCCCCTGGGTATTTTCTGCATACATGTCCGTAATGGCTGCTGCCACGGCAAAGGGCCCATTGATGTCCTTGTCTTCCTTTTCCAGCGTCGTAGTATTGGCATTGATTTTGGAAAAAGCGGAATCTGTCGTAGTCAGAAGGGGATCCACTGTCAAGGTGCTTCTCACATCGCTCTGAATCGTCAATCCCTTCGTTCCCTGAACAATCACCGGGGCACTTTCTGTCAGTTCCTCCGTGATCTCATGCTCTTTTGCATTTCCCACAAAGGCCGTCGGATTCTTTTCCGATATCGCCCCTTCCGCATCCAGCACAAATCCATCTGCCACATTGACTCCATAGTCCGCCAGAAGCTTATAAAAATTTGTCATTTCCTTTTCTGGCAGCGCGTTGATATAAATCATCGCTTTTCCACCATTTTTTAAATATTCGGAAAGGAGATTATATTCCTCTTCGGTAAAATCATATACCGGGCCGTTGATCATCAAGATCCGGCAGTCCTCCGGAATACTTTTTGCCGATGCTGTGGCAAGTTCTTCCGCTTCAATATTGGATTTATCCAGAATCTCCTGGAAACTGCTGCCGATCTCTCCCTCGCCGTGACCGGAGGTATAATACAGTTTATTGGTTGTATCACTGGTCACGATCTGCAGTGCAGCAGTAATCTGTCCCTCCGCATCCAACGTGTTCGTATATCCGCCAGTCATATAATCCATATCCTGTACCAGCATCTTTGTCGCTGAAACCAGCCGCTTCTTATCTTTTGTCTCATTCACCACAATCACATCATTGTCCTGAATCTCCTCATCGGTGAACTGTTTGGAAAAATTCGGATAAACCACGGGATCCTTGTCTACCACCTCAATGTTTCCCAGTCCATTGTACTGCTCAAGAACCTTCTCAATCACACTCTGCTGGTTGCCCTCCTGGCACATATAATACAATTTTACTTTATCTTTAATCCCCTGTGCCAGTTTTTTCGTATCCTCCGTCAGTGTATATTTTTTATCACTGCTGAGGTCCACTGAAATATTCATTTTATTGACTATAAGATTTAACACCACCACAAGCACGATAACGATCACCATAACAAGGGTCTGATAGCCGCCCATTTTGAACTTGCGGTCTCTAAAGCTCTTTTTTACATCTTTCATCTTATCCTCCATACACTAATTCCACCTTTTTTTCTTGATCCGCTGTATCGTAATAAATACGAACAGAAAACTGACACTGATATAATAGATCAATGCACTGACATCAAATATTCCCAGTGCAAAATTGCTGTACCGGTCCACGATGGAAATCGAGCTCAGCGTATTTCCAAGAAGATTATCAAATGCCTCCGTATTTAGTATAAATGCTGTCACCAGCCCCGCCTCGGCCACAATTCCAACCAGTGCCGAGAGCCATCCATTGTGGATCCACATACTCAGTACAAAGGCGAGGATCAGAACAAGCACTGCCAGAAACCAGAATACAAAAGTATGTCCCGTGGGAAGCATTACTGCAAGGCTGCTCATCAAATACGTAAAGATCATGATGACACCGGAGGCCACCGCTGCGATTACCTGACTCTCTGTCAAGGAAGAGATAAACATACCGATGGCGATATAGGCTGAACCCAGCAGGAAAAAACCTAACGCACTTCCATAGGCAATGGCAAAATCCACACTCTCTGTTCCGGTGGCCACTCCCTTTACCAGTCCCGACAGAATCAGAGGATACACACACAGGATCAGCATGGCAATAGCCAGCAGAGTCACCAGAGCGAGATATTTACCAAATATAATCTTCGTCACCGAGACCGGTGAAGTATACAATAACTGATCTGTCTTCTGCCGGTTCTCTTCTGCAATGATGCGCATAGTAAGCACCGGCACCAGCAGAAGTATAAAGAACATCTGCATTCCCTGAAAGATAACAGAAAAATCTGTGTACCCATTGATCAGGTTATATACCATAAAATACAGTCCGGCCAGAACTAAAAAGAAGGCGATAAATATCCAGCCGATCATGGATGTAAAATAAGATCGTAATTCTTTTTTATAGATTGCCAGCATTTTGAACCTCCTCTTCTTCTCCTGACACAGCTTCTGTCTTTGGTTGATTTCGTTTGGCTTTCATTTGTTTCTTTTCATCCTTTGTCATCTTTCCACCGTACTGGCGGGTTCCCTCTCCCGTCAGACGCAGGAATACTTCTTCCAGGGTAGGAACTTTCAGATTCATCTCCAGGATCGGGCACTTTGCCTCGGCAAAAGCATAAAAGATCTCTTCCCTTGGGTCAAACTCCACAGGGCTTGAGAGTTCGATCTGATACACCTCTGCCTCTCCGGTACCCAGCACTTTGGAATAGGTAATATTCTCTATTTTTTCTATGATACTCTTGATCAGATCCTTATTTCCTTTTGCTTTAAATGTAAGGTCATTGGTCTGGGCGATGTGCCCCGGAATGTTTTCCGGCACATCTGAAAGGATCATTTTCCCTTGATTGATGATCATAATCTGGTTGCAGACCGCACTTACCTCCTGCATAATATGGGAGCTGAGGAGAATGGTGTGCTCTTTGCTGAGCTCCCGGATGAGATTCCGGATCTCCAGAATCTGCTTAGGATCCAGTCCCACCGTGGGCTCGTCCAGAATAAGTATCTCCGGATCCCCGATCATTGCTCCGGCGAGCCCCACTCTCTGTTTATATCCCTTGGACAAATGCTTGATCAGTCGTTCCGACACATCCTGTATCTTCGTCGCCCGCATGACCTTTCGTACTGTTTTTTCCTTTTCACTGCTTTTCACACCCTTTAGATTGGACACAAAATTCAGATATTCCCCTACCTTCATATCCGGATAGAGGGGTGGCTGCTCCGGCAGATAGCCAATACTCGCCTTCACCTTCTCCGGCTCATCATAAATATCATAGCCGTTCACTGTTACATCTCCCTCCGTCGGGGATATGTAGCCGGTGATTATATTCATGGTTGTTGATTTGCCGGCACCATTCGGTCCCAGAAACCCAACAATCTGTCCCTTCTCCACGGTAAAGCTCAAATGATCCACCACATCGCGGTCTCCATAACGCTTCACCAGATTTTTTACCTCTATCAAAACCTTACCTCCTTAACCAATAAGTTCGCTTTGCCCATTATCGGGCCAGCCTGACGGGGTCGATTTGGCACCGTCAAGCTAACATACTCATTTATTGTACTATCTTTATGTTACCAAAATGTGAACAAAGCATCAGATGAAACTTCTAAGCTTAAAAGGCTCAAGAGCGATACATCCATTGGACCAGAGGAACGTTGATTCGCGCCTCCAGCACACAGCTGAGAACAAACACCAGGAGAATCACAATGACCGCGGGCATCTGTTTTTCTCTTCTGCGTTCCAGGATTCGGTAAAAGGAATAGATATAGAGAGGGATCAAAAAAAATAGATGGGGGACTCCGGTGATCAGCCAGAATAAAATGCCCTTTGTCCCCCGCATCATTACAAAAAAGGTAAGCAGAAAACCAGACTGCAGCCCGGTAAACATAATAAAAGCACGGATATAAAACTTATATATCTTCGTATACCCTGCCAGCCAGAGGACAGAAAACACCTTGCCCCGCTCCCATAATACAAACAAAAGAGCCTGAAGAAAGTCCTGCTCCTCCATCGCCCAGAGAAGCATATTTTCCTCCATGTGTGCCAGCGCCTCTCCCGCTGGCTTCTGACACATATAATATAATATTCCACCGGAAAAAAAACCGGCCAAAAAAAACAAAACTGCTTTTTTCTTCCGGTTTTTTATAAATTCTTTAAAACTCATATCCTGTCCTCCCCACAGACAGGCATAGTTCCACTTCCAATGCCTGCCATCTCTCTTCTATCTATATGAGAGGAAGGGTGCAGTTATGAACAATTGTTGCGGATCAAAATAATTCATTCAATAAGATAAAGTATATAGATTTAGATGGATTTAATAAAAAACATCTCCATCGGCTGTGCAAATTCAGGAATATCGATCACAAATCCTCCACAATCTTTATATCCTAATTTTCGATAGACATGTTGTGCTTCTTCATCTACCTGTGTAGATGTTAACAGCATTTTATATCCTTGTGCTTTCATATCATGTTCCCAGTACTCGATGAGCTGTCTGCCATAGCCCTTTCGCTGATATTCCCAGTCCACAAAAACCATGGTACAAAATGGAGTATTGTCCCAGAACAGATTGTACCTTAATAAACCGATAGGCTTATCATTTAACAATAAAATATATCCTTGTTTCATCTGTACTTTATGATCAAACTCCTTTTCCGGTAAATGCTGGTCCAGACGATACCAGAATGTTTTGTCCGATGACTCTAAATATCTAATGGTTAACATCACGTATTCCTCCTTACAGTATAATAGTTAGAAACAGACAAAATCTTGGCTGGTTGATCGCCGGTATCGTTTTTGGCCCTTACCTTGCCGGAATCATAACCTTAGACACCATAAATTCCCTGTGGTATAAAATCTTTATAAAATTTTTTGAGTGCTTTGCAGGAGTCATGATAGGCCGCGAAATTATCTTTAAAAAAATCGCAAAATCTGGCAGACAGATTATCGGGATTACTTTTGTGCAGTCCATTGGTACATTTCTTTTTGTATCTATTGTTTTTGCCATCGTATTTTTTATTTCAGATCTCCCTGTTTATCTGTCAGTTATATTTGGCGGCATTGCGCTTGCCACAGCTCCGGCGCCTGCATTGTCTATTGTAAATGAGTATCATGCAGACGGGCCGGTTACCAAAACATTGATTCCCCTTGCTGCGATTGACGATATCATTGGGGTTATTGTTTTCTTTACCGTAGTTTCTTTTGTAAATGGCATGAGCGGAAGCTCTTCCACTTCTCCTTTTATGATAGCGGGAATGATTCTGCTTCCATTTGCTATAGGAATATTGGCAGGGATTTGTGCTGCATTTTTGATGAAGCAGTCAATTCATAATACCAAAAAGCTGATACTGCTGTTGACATTCCTCTGCATTTCGGCATTATGCGGCCTATTGACAGATAAGTACATTTTTCATTCTTTCAGCCTGAATTATCTTCTGATTGGCATGGCGTTTAGTGCAACCGTTGCAAATAAGATCCCAGAACAGGAACTTGCCAATGTACTGGAACTGTATGATCCTCTTTTGAATCTCTCTTTCGTCATTGTCATAGTAAACCTTGGCATGCCGTTGGATTACCGTCTGATAGCAGGAGCAGGTTTATTTACAGCAATTTACATTCTTTCAAGGGCGGCAGGAAAAATCGGTGGGGCGTATTGGGGCGGTAAAATAACAAAAGCGGAACCCTCTGTCACAAAATATCTTGGATTTACATTATTGCCTCACTCCGGTGTGTCTCTGGTATTTACAGGTATCGCTGTTTCAACTTTAACTGATATTGATGCATCCCTTGCGTCGATTGTATCAGGAACAATTGTTGCAGCTGCTATCATCAATGAAATTATTGCTGTTATTGTTGCAAAATCCGCTTTCAAACGGGCTGGAGAAATAGAGGAACGATAATAATTATCCAGTAGACTTCTTTCCTCCTACTTCATAAAGCTGATACCCTTGTAACTGTCTGTATAGTGTGAATGAAAATGTCAACAGCAAAATAGATGTTGCCGCCATTATCAAACTACTAATATTCTGGAAAGCTATACAAGCAAATAGGGGCACTAAGCTGCTTAACATACCTATTCCCGTTGTTGCCAGAACAGAAATTGCGCCCCCCTTTACCGCGTAATATTCACTCCTCCAATCATACTTTGGAAATTTCACATTCATATACATTCCTAAAACAGATATAAAACAGGCATAGACTGTTGGAACGACACATAACAAAACAGCCTGTATCAGCGAAATTCCCATTTTAAAGCCTAACAAAACAGCACTTATCAGCACAAAAGGAAAGATTACAGTTAAATTGACCGCTATCTTAGAGTTGAATATATCAATGGCGCGTACAGGTACAGAACACATGATCCAACGATTTTTTCCCTCTAAGGACAAGGACGCAGAAGCGGTAGAGGTCATAGTAACAAATACCGCAATCACTAATGGAAGTACCTGCCGAAGCATTTGACTAAGACCGACTATGCCGCTTTGCTGTTCTAATGCTTCGGGGCTGATAAAAAGGAGCAGCAGAGCTACAACAAGTAACAACACCATACCAATCGTAGAATTAAGTGCGTAAATTGTGCAAGAAAAGTATCGGTCAAATTCCCGCTTATACATTGCTTTAAGTGGAGAGGAAACATGTAAAGTTTTTCCCTCATATCTGGTAACAGAATGATTGAATGCAGCTGTATTCATTTTCTGGTAAAAATGCGCCACTATACCTATAAAAACGATACTGATTAAAACAGACATTCCAACAAAAGCTAAAAAGTACAGCCAGTTTTGCTGATCAACTGCTTTTGAAATAAGCGCAGCAGGGGGATAAAGTTTGTTTGCCATGTTAGAAAACAAAATCCCAATGTTTAAAATTTGATCCTTATTCATACTCTGCGCTTTGGTAGAAGCTGCCACAATTAGCAATACAATAAGTGTACTTAATACCAGTGAAAGAATATTTTTGTATTTTGACCGGAAAGAAATCGCAAAAGTCAAAACACCAAGCCCCAAAGAAATAATCATAGGAATTATAGGCAGAAATAAAATGGAAAGCAGAAACATAATGTTTCCCCAAATTCCTGTTTCCGCATTTATCCCGAAAATTATAACAGAAGGAAGCACTACAGTAATACTTATTAAGAGGTTCGTTAAGTAAACTATTGTTAATCGGCTTAAAACCACTTCTGAATTTTTCACTGGAAGCGACATAACCATATCGTAATAACGCAACTCAACAAGTACGCCAGAGCTTTTTAGGAAAGTTAATATCAATGTAATAAAAGAGCATATCAGCGCGGAGATTGTCGGCAGAATATTTGCAGCCCCCATACTCGCAAAACTTATGCTGATTATCGTACTGTAGACAAACAACAATCCAATAATGAGAGTTGCAATCCCACCAAAAGCCATGCTGCGCCGTTTTTCTTTTTGACTGTGGGGATGGAGTATGCGATTAATACCAAACAAATTGTAAAGCTGCATTTTCAAAAGAAGCAGATACCTATTTTTCATTTTCCACAACCTCCATAAAAACATTTTCAAGGCTTTCAGAGCCACGCACCACTTCCATGCTCCCGCTTATAATCATTTTCCCCTGTTTGATGATAGAAACCTTATCGCATAGCTTTTCTGCAACGTCCAAAACATGAGTAGAAAAGAATATAGCACTTCCTTGATTGCAAAATTCCCGCATGATTTCTTTCAGATGAAAAGCCGCTTCAGGGTCAAGTCCTACAAAAGGCTCGTCCAATACAATTAGCTTTGGTTCATGTAAAAAAGCCCCGATTAACGCCAGCTTTTGCTTCATACCATGAGAATAGGAGCTGACCAAATTTTCTAAACTGTCAGTGATATCGAAAAGCTCCGCATACTTTTTAATCCCTTTTTTCCTTTTTTTCCAATCAACAGAAAACATATCCGCCATATAATTCAGATATTGAATACCTGTTATATAATCGTATAAATCCGGATTGTCGGGAATATATGCAGTCAACAGCTTGCATTTGACAGGCTCCGTTTTTACGGAATGTCCATCTATCAATATTTCTCCCCCGTTGAAGCCCATGACACCGACAACAGCCCGAATAATAGTTGTTTTTCCGGCTCCATTATGCCCGATAAATCCATGAATTTCTCCAGGCATAACAGATAAGGAAAGGTTATCAACTGCTTTCTTCCCTTGAGAATATTCTTTTGTAAAATTTTTAATTTCCAATACTGCCTGCATAAAATTCCTCCCTCGCTATTTCATCTTGCGCCAAATTGCCAATCAGCGTAACTAAAGTGAGAATAAGCATAATACTTTTTTGCTTTTTGCTCATAGAAAAACTCTTTTCGGTTTTATCGTTTTGCGTTACAATGCAAACTCCACTATTCTCATATAGATAATATTATCATACCAATAATAAAAAGTCAATAAAATCCGCTCCCATTTTAAGGGGAGCGGTAAATCATTCATTTTGCATTTTCTGGTGGAGAAACAATTAACCCAAGCGTCCGTAACTTCCGCCCTGCTTTTGGTTCGTTCTTTTCCGCAGCATGGATTACATTAGATATGCTTTTCATAAGTTCGGTCAGTTCTTCATCTGATAAGTAAATGTGTGCCAGAGAGAAGCCCGACATATCCTCTTTAATATTAATGTTCGGAGATTTACAATATTCCCGGAATTGTTTTGCAAAACCAAGAAAATATTGCGTGAATACCTGCATATAAAGAGTACCAGAATTTTCAGTTATTATAGTTTCAAAATCTTCTTTGAGATTAAAGGCTAGTGCATACGTCTTTTCTACTGTACCGCGTATTTGCGTTTCATCAACCACTTTCAAAACACCGTCACTTAACATTTTTTTTAAATTGCGATATAACGTAGCTTGTGGAATATCGCCAAGCGTATCTGATAAATGCTTTGCGGTTGCCTGCCCTTGCGAATATATTTCAAGTAGCAATTTACATTTTACCGGGCTTGTAATACACTCCATAATTTTATCCGTCATGTTTTGTCCTCCTGCTTGCATATATGATAATATTATCATTTTGATACTAAAAAGTCAATTAGCGGCTTCCCGATCGGGTGAATGAATATGGCAAAAAGACCAGTAGAAAAATATGACTTCAAGGCTTTAGGATATGAGCAGCATTAGGCTTGCCATACAAAACCGGCAGCCTTAAGGACTGCCGGTAAGGGGAAAAATAGGACTTACATATTTTACTTGACAAACCCCCTTAAGTTTTTCATCTTAAAAACACGATATTTCCCCACACTTTACACAGAAACGGAAATATTACTGCTCTGCTCCCCCTGGCTCACTTCCCCTGTCTTAGTATAAATCACAGGTTCCTTGACTGTAACTGGTTTTGCCGTATCCTCACTTCCTTCCACGGTATCTGCTTTTGTATCCTTGCTTTCTGCCACTGTATCTTCCAGTTTTTCCTTTTCCTCCCTGCGTTTTTCGATTGCTTTCTCACGCTCTAACTTCTCTTTTTCTCTTGCTTCCTCCGCTTCTTCCTTCATGCCCGCATCGGCTTTTACCTGATATTTCTCTGCCCTTTCTGAGAAATCGCCAGCATACTCCATGGCACGCTCCATGGTGGCTGTATCACCTCTGCGCCTTGCCTCCTTAAAAACCCGCATAGGCGTATTTAACAGATTCACGTTTGTACTTGCTCCTACTAATCCTTCTATTGTTTTTGTATGCATGATATTAATCTCCTTTCCGAAACGTATGCGAAAGGCCACGAGAAATCTGAGAAGGAGATTTCTCGTCTGCCATCAATCCTTCATTTTCTTTTTCGTCAGACTCAATATCCCAGTTTAGATTTCCGTATTAAACGGTCTGTTTCATGATATATCCGTCATTATCATGGGGATAAGAACAGATACTTCAAATACATGGTTCACAACCTTCATACTGACCGTGCCATCATACTTTCTGACAGTTTCATTAATATTAAAGATGCCCATCCCCTGCTTTATCTCCTTTACATCTTTCAGAACGGTTCCGTTTTTTATTACCAGAAGCAGGCATTTTTTAATCTGCTGAAACTGCATATCCACAAAACGGTATTCCACATCTGTTATTTCCGTGCAGGCCTTTATCGCATTGTCTAAAAGATTTCCCAAAAGTACACATAGATCAAATTCATCAACGGTACAATTTTTAGGGATCTGCATATCTGTCACCCATCGAATAGAAAGCTCCTCTGCTTTTTTCTTTTTGCTGAACAATAATGCATCTACAGCCCGATTTCCTGTCACCTCATCGCTGCCGCCGATATTTCCATTCTCCATCATCTTTTTCAGATATTTTTCTGCCTTTTCAAATTCCTTCTTTTCCCATAATCCATACAATGCAAGCACATGATTTTTCATGTCATGCCGTAACCCTTCCATCTGCAGATACTGCTCATTCAGCATTTTATAAAACTCAATCTGTGAATCGTACTGTTCCTTCTTCCGCTGTTCCATGTAAATCTTATTCATGAAAAATACGAAACCTCCGGCAATACACACTGACAGCGCTGTCAAAAGACAAATTGAAATATGACTGAAGATCTGATTATAATAAACATCCCAATATTCTGCTCCATTGACATTTGATACTACCATAATTCCATTGCTTGCTCCCCAGTTCACAAGATCTACAACGGCAACAATGCCTAGGATGAAAACAGACATAAAAAAATACCAGTTATTTATTTTATGTTGATATACGGAGCCAATCCTTTTTCTTAAAATGTTCAATACCAGAATAACCATACAATAAGCCGCAGCGCCAATTATATTTTCCAGTCCTGGTTCAATATACGTTACTTGTCCACCCGTAGTCCAATTTGTATAAACCAGCAGGATGCAAGAAAAAAAGGAACACCCAAAATTCAATACCAATGTCCTGACAGCAATCAGCAGCATCGCTGTAAAAATTTTCTTCGCTGGGTTATCTAAAAAAATGAGATAAAACAACCCCAAATATAGTATGTGGCTTATCATTATCAGTAAAATATACGAAATGCCGATACTTTCATTTAAAATGCCTATACCTGCTTCCAAAACTAACAAGAGAATAATAAATGCTTTTTTATCTATCTTAACATGATTCAGATATCTTTCACTAAATCTGTACAATGATACTATATATCCTATATAGCAGAACAGAAATACCATAAATCCCCAGCTCATATACTGCCTCCGCTTCTTTTCATATATTCCATGATCTCCTGGCAGAATGCTTCATATCTTCTTTTTGCTATTGCTATTCTTTCCCCGGTATCCAGAAGTATTTCCTGTCTGTTATAACTGTCCACATATTTTAGATTTACGAGAAAGCTTTTATGGCATCGAAAAAAACCTTTTCCCTTCAGCTCATCCTCAAGAGTTCCCATCTGCTCATAATAGTCAAAGCAGCCTTCCACGCCATGAACAGAAACAACTCTTCCTTTTATTTCAAAATAATAGATATCTCTTAAATACAGCTTTTTTTTCCGTCTATCCTGATGGATCATCATAAATTCCTGGGAATCGTTTCCCAGTTTTTTTACCGCTCTTTGCAAAACTCTCTCCAATTTAAGATGGTCAACAGGTTTTACCAGATATTGAAAAGCTTCTACATCATACGCTTGGAAAACATAATCTCTGCTTGCAGATATAAAAACAAGTATTTTGTCAAATGACTTATCCCTTAAAAGCTGTGCCGTTCTCATACCATTTATCCCACACATCATAATATCCAGAAAAACGATGTCAAAATTCTCTATGGCATTTAACAAATCCCTTCCGCTGGAAAACTGACGCACAATAAAAGGAATGCCTGTCTCCTCTAAAATCTCTTTAATATCTTTTGCCATATTACAGCAGTCCAGCATTTCATCATCACATACTGCTACTGAAAGCATCCATATCACCTGCCTGAAATCATTATAAGTTATATATCGGCAAAAAACAGCTTATATATTTTGCCATGTCACAAACGGTAGATATAAGGTATCGAACGGTATCTTATTATGGTTTGCTTCGATAATCCGCACTGAAAAAGGACCTAAACGCTCTGTCTAAGTCCTTTCCAAATGGATGATATTTCGTTTAGAGGGTACAAACTGCAGTTTTCATTTCTTAAGATTCTTATAGGCAAGCACCCCGGCAATGGTCTTGGCGTCGGTGATCTCTCCCGAATAAATCATTTTCTCGATTTCTTCTATGGTATACCGCTCAATATTGACAAACTCATTTTCATCCAGTCTCTGTCTTGAAGGAATAAGATTTTCCGCATAGTAGACAGCGATCAATTCGCTGGTATATGCCGCCGCTGTATTGACATTGATCAGATGACGGATGTTCTCGGAGCGATACCCGGTTTCTTCCTCCAGCTCCCTGGCGGCGCAGATCTTAAAATCCTCTTCCATGCTGTCTCTTCCTCCGGCAGGAATCTCAAGCATCATATCGTCTATTGCGCCCCGGTACTGCCGTACCATAAGTATTTTCCCCTCTTCATCTACCGGCACCACCGCTGCTGCGCCCTTGTGCTCAATCAGATCCCATTCTGCAATATTGCCATTGGGAACCTTCACATCCATAGAATAAAAATCTACAATCTTACCCTTGTGTTCCAGCTTCTTACCAATAATCTCAAACTTATCCATATACGATCCTCCTTTTGCTGTCACCGCAGTTGTGGGATATGAAACCCACAACTGCTACACGGATATTCGCCATATACTTATTTCAAACAATATATGTCTTATATTCTACTAAATATATCCTGACAGTTCTGCTTCGCAGAACTCTTTTTTGCTGCAGAGCCTGTCATAAAGCAAGCTTCTGACAGGCTCTGTAGCAAAAGAGTACCTAACGGTACTGTTAGGAATCATATTCATAAATTGTTTCTTCGTGCATGGCTCAAAATCTTCGCGCTAATTTTTAAAACTGTGGATTGGTGCGGGAATCCGTCCCCTACGGTTTACAAAATCATCACAGCCAAAGGGATTTACCGGCATAATCGGCGCGTAGCCGAGAAGACCACCAAACTCTGCCTGATCTCCTACGGTTTTTCCCTGGACAGGGATGATCCTTACCGCTGTTGTCTTCTGGTTCACCATGCCGATAGCCATCTCATCCGCGATGATGCCGGCGATGGTCGTCTCTTTCGTATCTCCGGGAATAGCGATCATATCCAGCCCCACCGAACATACACAGGTCATAGCCTCTAATTTCTCCAATGTCAAAGCACCTTCTGTCACCGCATCGATCATTCCCTGATCTTCGCTGACAGGAATAAACGCACCGCTGAGGCCACCTACATAGGATGAGGCCATCACGCCACCCTTCTTTACCTGGTCGTTGAGCATGGCAAGCGCCGCTGTGGTTCCAGGAGCGCCTGCTCGTTCCAGTCCCAGCGCTTCAAATATTTCTGCGATGCTGTCACCCACAGCCGGAGTAGGCGCCAGAGACAGATCGATGATCCCAAAGGGAATACCGAGACGTCTGGAGGCCTCATAGGCCACCAGCTGTCCCACCCTCGTTATTTTAAAAGCGGTTTTTTTGATGGTCTCGCAGACCTTTCCAAAATCCTTATCCTTTACTTTTTCCAATGCCGTCTTTACAACCCCAGGACCGCTGACGCCCACATTGATAATGGCATCTCCCTCTGTTACTCCATGGAAGGCTCCTGCCATAAAAGGATTGTCGTCTGGCGCATTGCAGAACACCACCAATTTGGCACAGCCCAGGGAATCGTTGTCACCGGTCAGTACCGCAGTTTCTTTCACCATTTTCCCCATCAGTCGGATGGCATCCATATCCAGCCCCGTCTTAGTGGAACCTACATTGACAGAACTGCACACCCGCTCGGTGCAGGCAAGAGCCTGGGGAATGGAACAGATTAGATTCTTGTCTGCGGTGGTCATTTTCTTTGACACCAGCGCCGTATAACCGCCGATAAAATTCACGCCTACCTGCTTCGCTGCCCGGTCCAGAGTCCTGGCGATCTCCACAAAATCCTCTGGTGTCTGACAGGCAGATCCGCCGATCAGGGCCACCGGTGTAATGGATATCCTCTTGTTTACAATGGGAATGCCATACTCCATGCTGATTTCCTCACCTACAGCCACCAGGTTCTCTGCCAT
>JAAVZE010000178.1 GCA_022791495.1 Eubacterium sp. | reverse complement strand
CGTAACATTCACGCTGATACCATTTTACAGGTATTACGTTGTAGTCAGTTAAGCTTTAGGGATTTCAAGCAATTCAGTTTCTTTGTTGCGCAGTGCAGAACTGCGTCTACATACAGATTTCTCTATATGCTTACTATATCGTGGCAATTCATCTCATGACTAAAGTCACGAGTGTTCTTGCCACTTCTAATAAAATGGAGAATCCTGATTATGAAAGTCCTTGTTGTGCCCTCTCCGAAAAGGCAGTCCGCTACGCTGTTCATCATAAAAAAATGTAATATCATAGCTGTCTTTTTGGAAACAAATCGACAGATTGGTCAGGTTTAACGCAGAGACCGAGGAATACGACGAATCCTGATATCTTTTTATCCATTGCATTCTTCTTTGAATTTCATTTTTAGTCTGTTCCTGTGTAAATCCTAACTGTAATAAATAATTCTGCAAGGATTTCTGTTGCCATTGTATAACGTCCATAAAAACTGTTTCTTTTTGAAAAAAGCTCAGACTATCTATTATATTATCAGAGAACTGCTTTTCCTGCATTGGATATGCCAACGGAAACCTGCGCCGAGCATCTTCGCCTTTGACGCCGCGTTCATTTTTACTCCACTCAAGATTAATTTTCTGAATCAAAAACAATACAATCTTCCTCCTGTTTTATCATGATTTCTGTTTTATTATATTTTCTGTTTTATTATACTTTTTGTTTAATTATACTTCCTGTTTTACCCGAAATAATTTATTTCCAATAAAAATAAATACAATTGCCAGTATAAATAATACAGCCATTGTAACACCTATACGAAGAAGCAATATCAAAAATTTATGTTCTTCCTGCCATTCATCATTAAACGCATAATAAATGCCGCCGGTATAAGCATCGTATTCTTCGCATAAGGTCTTTAATTTATCGGGAATACCCTGCGACACTTTTTTTCCAATTGGAAGAGTGATATTTTTGCCGGAACGAATTGCCCTCACAGCGCTTTCAGGAATCTGCGCCAGAATATAGCTGCCATCAGGAAGCTCCAGTAGGTAAAT
>JAAVZE010000044.1 GCA_022791495.1 Eubacterium sp. | reverse complement strand
CTTTCTTCTGTCATACAATGAAAGTATTACCATAAATGATTATTTTATCAATTTTTTGTGCACACCTTTCGCACATGTCTAATTTTGGTAAAAACTCACATCTTTCTTCTGTCATACAATGAAAGTATTACCATAAATTATTTTTTTTCAATTTTTTGTGCACACCTTTCGCACATGTCAAGTTTTGCTATAAACCCGCATCTTTCTTCTGTCATACAATGAAAGTATTACCATAAATTATTTTTTTTTCAATTATTTGTGCACACCTATTGCGCAGTTAAATAGCAGTGTAGTCTTTTTGACGTTTTGCAAGCTGTTTCATCTCTTTGGCATTGGTGCGTACGGCATCTGTAATCTCAACTCCGCCAAGTATACGCGCCAATTCTTCTTCTGACTCGGTTTCTGTGAGAGGGCGGATGTTCGTCCGTGTCACATCCCCCGACACAAGCTTTTCAATGACAAAATGAGTATCTGCCATAGCGGCAATCTGAGCGAGATGTGTAATACATATAATCTGATGTTCTTTGCCCAGGATCGACATTTTTTCAGAAACCTTCTGTGCAGTGCGTCCGCTGATACCCACATCAATCTCATCAAAGATCAATGTATCAATACGATCCACATCAGCAAAAACGGATTTAACTGCCAGCATCACACGGGACAACTCACCACCGGATGCCACTTTCCCCAATGGATACAATTCTGCCCCCGGATTGGTGGATATCAGAAATTCCACATCATCTCTTCCCTCTGCAGTATATCCCTCCAGAGGGGTAATATTAACAGAAAACTTTGGCTTCTCGAAATTCAGTTCCTCCAGTGCACCAGTGATCTTCTTTTCCAGCTTTTTCCCAGCAGCCTTACGAAGTTTTGTCAGCTTGCTGCCCAGTGTAGACATTCTATCTTCCAGCACCTCTTTTTTCTGCAGACATTCTTTCTGATAATCCTCGTAATCAGAAAGACGTTCGATCTTCTCAGTGATCTCATGGAGGTAAGACATAATGTCCTCATAGCTTTTACCGTACTTTGCCTGACAATTCCGGATCTGATCCAGTCGGGCTTCCATTTGATGCAGTTCTGCCTCATCAAAAACAAATCCGTCCATATATTCTGAAATTTCCCGATTAAAATCAGAAAGCAGATTTTCAATATCCATCAATTCCGATTCCATGGAAGCCAGCTTCCCATCCATAGAAGAAACACCGCCTAACTGCCTCAGCGCCTGACTGATGCCGTCTGCGCTGCCGCCAAGACCATCCCCGGTACAGGCATAGACCTTTCCCAAGGCCTCCACGATAGAAGAGGCATTGGAAAGTTTTCTGACCTGTTCCTCCAGCTTGTCCTCCTCGCCGGGAACCAGCTTTGTATCTTCGATTTCCTTTTTCTCATATTCCAGAAATGACAATTCACGGATCCGCTCCTCAGCAGAGGCACTCTCATTCTCCAATTCATGTATCAATTCCCGGTATTCTTTATAATATCCTGCCAGCTTTGTTTTCAGGTTCTCTACCTCACTGCCAGCAAAACGATCCACCACAGACAAATGATATTCTTTATGGAGAAGAGACTGGTGCTCATGCTGACCATGAATGTCCATGCATAGCGCCGCCACTTTTCGGATCATACTGACTGATACACCCTCTCCATTGATCCGGTTAATACTCCTGCTGCCTGTAATCTTTCTGGACACTACCAGCTGTCCTTCTTCGGTCTCAATATCCAGAGCCCGCAGTGCCTGAAGAGTATCTTCATCATCAATCTGAAAGATAAGCTCCACCACTGCGTAGTCTCCGTGATTCCCTATGATATCAGAAGAAACTCTGGCTCCCAGGGCAATCCCGATAGATCCTACCACGATGGATTTTCCTGCCCCGGTCTCGCCAGTCAGAATGTTTAGATGTCTCCCAAAATCAACATCAATTTCATCAATAATCGCAAAATTTTTCACATGCAGATTGGCTAACAATGCTTCTCCCCCTACTAGATTCCCAGCACTGTTACTTTACATGACAGTCTGAGTCCGCGTACCTTTGCATATATCCTCGTAACACCTCTGCGTCTTCCAGTCACTTTGCCAGAATCATCTACCGAAGCAATCAGTGGATTCTTAGAATACCAGGTAACGCCCTTACTAATCTCATCTACCCGGAGTGTCTCCGTATCATACTGACGGAAAGCCAGTTTTTTACGGTTCATCGTAACAACAAGTACATCGGCATATCCGACCTGGCCATTGGAGGTCTCTCCATATACGGTCGCCTGGCCAACACGATCCGCATAAATCTTGCCCCGCTTATTGATTCTCGCCACTTTCTTGTTATCCGAATAATACTTAATTTTATCCGTAGAGTTCAAAGGAGCTTTCCGAATACCGGACTGAATTTGTCTTCCCTTGGCAACAATGATATCATTGTTCTCTACATCTACTCCTGTGGCAGGAATCGGCTCAGACACTGTAACAAGGCACACTGCTGACTTACCAGAACCATCCTTTGCTTTCGCACGGATTTTTACAAGTCCGGGGGCAATTCCGTGAATCCGCCCAGAAGAATCTACGGTTGCAACACTATTATCACTGGAACTCCATGCCACTCCCTTAATCGAAGCATTCTTTGGCGTTATCTTAGCTTTCAGCTTTAACGTATTTCCTACCAGCACCTTGGCTGTATACTTATTCAGTGTGATCTTAGACACCTTACGTATTACCTGCACCTTACAGGTAGCAGAAGCTCCAGAACCATCTTTTGCTTTCGCGGTAATATATGCAGTTCCAAATTTCTTTCCCTTTACCTGTCCTTTCGAGTTGACAGTAGCCACCTTTTTCTTAGAAGTGGTCCATTTCACCGACTTATCGGTGGCTGTCTCTGAAGTGACAGTGGCTTTGATCGTAAATGATTTCCCTTTCTGCAAAAATTTTGAAGTAGGTGAAACCGTAACAGAAGTTGATTTTTCTGTTACTGTAATAAGACAGCTCACCACATATCCGCCATCCTTGGCAACACCTTTGACAAGAGCCATTCCACCCTTCAAACCAGTTACTTTGACAGCGGATTCTCCAACCTTCTCAATCTTAGCAACGGAAGGATCGGATATGCTCCAGTCCATCGTCTTATCGTATGCAACAACCGGCTGGAAATCTGGATTCAGTGTTATACTTTCCCCAACCTCAATCTCAGCATTCTCTGGTTTTAATGTCACCGCCGTGAGACCTTCTTTTACAGAAATCTGAATCACTGCCACTCGTCCAGAAGTAGAAGTTGCCTGAATAAAGGTAACACCTGTTTTTTTGGCTGTGATAACACCATTTTCATCCACATCTGCCACTTCCGAATTGTAAGTGCTCCAGGTGATGATATCTGTAGTATCCTCCGGAGTCTTTTTCAGCGTAGGCGTATAAGTCTCCCCTGCAATCATCTCATAATTATTTGGTGAAAATTCCAGATTACTACATGGCTGCAATACCGTCACGGTAATCTCTTTTCTGGTGGCATCGTCTGCCCTCACATTGATCGTCGTCTTTCCGGCCTTTTTACCTGTAATATCGATAATACGGTTATCTGGTTTATATTCATAATCTAAAATCTCTTCGTTACTTACTTCAAACTTTAATTCCGGATCACAGCCCAGTGGTGCCAATGTAAGATTGACATATTTTGTATCTCCCACATTCAGAACAATCTCATCTGGTGTCAAAGTGATTTCTTCACATTTTGCCACTACTGTCACCATACACTGTGCATAGATCTTGTTCGGATTATATTTTGGTGATACCATTACCATGGTCGTACCTGGATTCTTCGCTGTAATATAACCATACTCATCTACCGTCAGAACATTGGTATCCAGGGAGGTCCACTCAAGTTCCTTGTCTGTCACATTTTTCGGAGAATACGTATACTTCAGCTGATACGTGGCATCCTTTTTTAATTTCAAAGAGCTGTCAGAAAGTTTAATTTCCTCATATGGCGCCACCACAGTGAACTTACATCTCACACCCTGGCTCTCTATATTAGGATTTTTAAAGACCAGCTCGGTAGTAGAACCGTCTCCCGGCACTTCTTTCGCCGTTACCGTAGCCGTCTGTCCGTCGGACTCAATCTCCACGTTCAGATATCTCTCATCCCAGTCCCACCAGGTTTTAGGCACCTCAGAAACCGCAGGATTTCCGTTCACCTTCACGACGATACTCTCTCCCACATTCAGCTTTGCCTCCGCTGGATCAATATCAAAGTTTCCTGGCGTCTCCACAACGCTGACACGGCAGTTCGCCGTAAAACTGCTGGAGCCACTCATATATTTGGCAGTGATAATAATATCGTCCTGGGTGACCCGCTTGGAGGTGATATTTCCATTATGATCTACTTCCACATAACTGTCATCGCTGGAACTCCACTCCACATCCAGAACTTTCTTATCGTTAAAGAACGCGCCAAGGTTCAGTGTACTGTTATTATACATAGTCACATAGTTCTGGCTTAGCCGGAAAACATCCGCGATCGTAATCTTGATGTTAAACTTTCCCTTATCCAGAACAGTACTTCCCCCTGGAAGAAGTGAACGGATATAATTCTCGTGGGCAGCTTTTACCTTTACCTCCGCATTCACGGTGGTTGTGGTATTTTCTCTTTTAGAAACAGCAGTTATGATACCCGTCGTTCTGTCATAAGTCGCATAGGGATCAAAATCCAACGGTGTCACATCAAAATACTGAATAAATTCTTCCGCAGAAAAGTTAAATGCATCTGCGATATCAAAAGTACCTCCGATGGGAATCGTATCCGAATAATCGTTCGGGGACGCATAGAGATACAGTGTCAGTACCGTAGGAGCATAGATATCCTTGTCGATATATCTGCTCTCACTCTCGTAAGCACCCTTTGGATAGAAATACACATAATATTTACCAGCTCTTCCCTCCGCCTTCAGCTGGTTAGAACGGCTGGAAACGGCACTGATCTTGATCAGATCTGAAGTGATTCCAAGGGAGTTGGCAATGGTTCGCTCTCCACCGCTGCCATCATCCTGTTTGATTACCCAGTCCATCTTCTGCTGGATCGCCTCGATGTTGCTGGTAAACTTCGCATCGGTGTAGATAATACCACCACTGTTCATCTTTATCTCTTTTATCTTGTCATATCCAGAATCGGTCTGACTGATCCCTGGGTACACGTATACATCAATAGTTGCTGAATATGTAATGTTAGGACTATCTTTCGGCGTATAAGTAGCTGTGATCTTCGTTCTGCCGGCTCCCATCGGCGTTACAGTACCCTTGTCATCTCCGGAATTCGATACCTTTGCCACTTCCTCGTTGGCTGAGGTCCACTGAACGTTGTCCGATTTCGCCTCACCATAGTTCAGTGTCAGCGCTACTGGCTTATCCGTTGTCCTCAGGAAAATCGCCTTGTCCTCAGAATCTGGATACGGTTTCTTAAACACATTGTCATTTTTAGAAGTATCCACGGCAAATACGACCTGAATCTTACAGGATACACTACCGATCACAGCGCCTTCACCGCCACCGGCTTTATTGATAACTGTAGCAAGTACTGTTACCTCACCTGGCGATTTTGCTTTTACAATTCCATAGATCGGACTGGTTGGGCTTTTCTGAATCTCTGCAATGTCATTTCCCGTCTCGATACTCCATGTGATCTCATACAGATTAGAATCCGCATAAATTGGATTTCTTTCATCACCAAGTACCAGTGTGATCTCCCTGCTCTTCATCTGATACGCGTTCTGGGCACTCATCTCGTAGCCGTCACAGGTCAGATACAGCCCCTCCACAGCCTCGGAACGGTACCCAAGATAACTGCATATGCCCACCACCATGAGCACAACAAGCAGCGTCAAATACCCAAATTTAATTCTTTTCTTTGAAAATCTTGCTTTTTTCATGTGAAATGCCCCTTTTTTTAAATAAACTTGAATGCCTTCAGACATGCTTCCGGCTAAAAAATCTTTACTTCTTCTAACTATATATATCGACTTGTTATGAAAGTTAGATTACCAGAATTTTGTGTCAAAAAAACACCAGAATCTTCCTGTTCACCCTTCTTTCTGACAGAATACATACAGATAGATAAATTAATTATAAAGAAGAAAAAAACGATTGTCAAGGATACGATTGAAATCCTATTACCTTGTTGCCAATCCCTTTTTCGCGTGGTATAATTAAGTAATAAAGTCATATGATTACATTTGAAGGAGGTATCTTGTATGCAAAATCGAAAAAAAATTCTGGTTGCAGTACTGTGCATTGGCCTTTTGACCCCATATAGCATTTCATCCGCACATGGACACCAGGGCGGACACCACAATAATACAAACTCAGCTAAATACCACTATAACTGCGGGGGACACCGATATCCTGCCCATCTGCATGAAGATGGCGCATGCCCCTATGCCTCATCCAAAAAGTGTCCTACCTGCTATCGGACCTCTACTATAAAAAAGGTTCAAAAAAAATTAAACAAACTAGGATACCGATGCGGTAAAACAGGATGCTACGATGCCAAGACAAAATCGGCGATCTGTAAATTCCAGAAGAAAAAATGCATCGCTGTGAATGGAAAAATAAACCAGACCTTATTAAAGAAAATGAACATCGCACACAAATAAGAAATGAACTCTGGAGCGTCAATCGGAAATTATTCCGATTGACGCTTTTTTTATTTTCCAGGCTCCAAAGTCCCCCTCATACCCGTATGATTCCCAGTCTTTTAAATTCCATCTTAATCCTTCGGTTCAATCTTTCTTTCCGTTTCCTGTACAAAAAGAAGTCAGTATAAAATGGAAAATAAAGATTGTGACTGCTGTCATATACATTACATATAACTTCCCCCGTATTTCTCGTAACAACAATCTCACAAACAACGCAGGGATATTTATTATATTTCACCAGCGGAAATGAATAAATATAATTGGACGTATTCTGATCTGTAACAGCACTATGCCATTGAAAACCACATTCCATCAAATGTCCTTTGCTCGTATCCATCATTCTATATGTATTCAGCCATAGATTTTCTGCCATTCCTTTCCCCCTTTTTCATAAACTTCTGTAGATCGTCAGCCATACATCTGAAATTACTTTTTTGATCCTTCCTGTAAGAGACGTGTGTCTTAAAATATTGGATAAACCACTCGTCCACATCGAGATCCTGCTCACAGGCATAAGCTACCAGAGCGGTCAAAGAAGCCCTGTTTTCTATGTTCAGCAGTTTGGTATCGTTATTCACCTCCAATATCAGGTCATCCAGCATATCCTGGTAGAGCTCAAGATCCTCCTGCACAGCCTCTTTCTTTACATTCTCCTTTATAAAGTCTAACAGCCCCACTTTTCCCTCCTCTTCATCTAATGTAGATAAAAACTCCTGCATAAAGTCTTCCAGCAGCTGCAGCTTTTCTATGATGCAGCTCTTTTTCTTTGTACTTACCTTATTCATGTCATCAAAAGTTTTGCCATGCCATTCTTTCCCATGAAGATGTGTTTTGAATGCCTCCATAAAATCTATAAACCGTTCTGAGGGCATTCCTGTCTTACAAAACTTATGATATGTCACAAACCACAGAAATGAATTTTTAGAGGTAAACATTTCTGCCACAGTCTCTTTCATAACCTCTGAGATGGAATCCAATTCTTTATTAAATACAGCAATCATCTCCTCCTGAAGATTGTCATTTAAGAAAAAACAGATATCTTTTAGCGGACTTTTCCAGCGATCCATAAAATATGTGGCCATAAAACTTTCCAAGACTACTCTGTTCAGGGTATCATTGTTCCTTTCCGCTGGCTTAAAATTTCCTAAATCTTTAAAAAAGGTATGAGTTGAGGTAATCTTCTTTACCCTCATCGCAATATTTTTATCCAGATAGGTGATGCCATTCTGACTCGCCCCCATTTTCTTAGCATGGTTATACCGCCTGAGATGATAACCGATCTGATCATCAGTACAATTCAGATGCTTTACTTCCATCAGTTGAAATTCGTCAAAAAGCTCCTGTAATTCCTCTGGCAGATCCTTATATCCCTTTCCGCGGATATCACATACAATAGTATCATGCAGCAAATTTCCACTCTTATCCCTCATCGGTTTTCCCTTCTCGTCCAATCGGTTCACCTGATATTCAATAAGAGGGTTTTCCAATTTATTTCCCAGCTTAAAAACGCCCTGTCTGTAATTAAATATCGTTGTCACCCGCTGAATGCCATCGATGAGATAATTATCCACTCCTTTTTCAGTCACCTGTTCACAGATAACAATATAAGGGATGTCCTCATTTTTAAGAACCGTCCCGATCAGGCCGTCACGGTATTCTGGGGGCCACTGCCCCGATTCCCGCTGCTGTGGATGATCGGTTCTCACCGTCTCTTTCTTCACCGCATTCACATAATATTTTGTAGAATGAAATTCTCTCTTATTCTTCTCCAATCCTATCTGCCTCATATATCATACCTCCTTCCCGCTAACATCTAAACTCTAAATATACAAAAGCCTAATATGTTCATATTGTACTGCCTGCCTCATATATAACTGATACTGTTTATCTGTAAGATTTAGCTGCTTTTTGATACTGTTTGTTTCAATGTCCTGCATCTTCATCTCAATGATCCTTCTCTGTATCTTAGACAGGCTCCCCAGATAATCCTGGATCTTCTGATCCATAAAATCCATATTTTTCTCCAAAACTTCCTTTTCAATATTAATATCAGAAGGAATCATATCCGCTAAAGTACAATGTTCATCATCACCAACGGGCTGGTCGATAGGGACAGATAATCGATCTGCCCTTCTCTTATACCTGTTTCTTCTTGTAATCTCTGTCTTTATTTTATTGGAAAGACAAGAGTATAAAAAAACATCAAATGACTGAACTTCATCATATTTTTTTATGGCATTCACAAATACTTCATTGGCAAGAGAATAAAAATCATCTACATCCTTATCAGACAAACCTCCAAATCGGAGAAGTATTCTATCCACGACTTCATGAAGTTTCTTCGCATTATTTTTATAATACGACGTTATTATTTCTTTCATCTCACACCTCCTATGTGATTCATTCTTTGCAAAAAACATTATAGAACAAACGTTCTTTATTGTCAATATATTATCGAACATTTGTTTTTTGTTTTTGCAAAGCTTTTTTATGTGCGAGCAAAACACATTCATTTGTATCTAAAAACCTGTTATCAATCGCAACCGCACAGGTGGAAAAATAGTTGGAGAAATAACTAGTGCAGCAGTACAAAACGAAAGGGGACGATGAATATGATCACAGACCATTCCATCTTTGGAGGAAACATAGAAATAGAAGATTTTAACACTTCCTATCCAAACAAAAGGAGAATACAGAACCAGATGGAGGCAGTCCATCTCCAGCAAACACTGAAAAAAAGAAAACACAGAACAGAAAAGGGGGAAAAGTACAAACGTATGAATCTGAAAGAATTAAAAAAATCAGGGGTGATATCTAATACAGACAGCCGCCCATCAGAACATCTCACCGATGAAACATGGCAGAAAGAATTTGATATCCGCAAATTATTTATCACACCTTATAGCAGCAAAGTAAAAAAACTTGGAGGCAGATTTTCAAGAGAAACTACAGGTGGATCAGATGACACCCCGCGTACCTATGATGGTTGTACAAACTGGCAGTCCTACTGCAGCTTTATCAACGATATCCTGCGGAATATCCGTGCTGGACAGGTGGACTACTGCTACTACATCTATCAGATCATGGATCTGGCAAAGTTCCATTTGCATGACCTAAAAACCAGGTATTGCGATGGATACTGGGAAGTCTGGTTAGATCCTGCTAAGAGTCAGGAGGAAGGAGGCTGCCTATGAGTAAATACGGCATACGCATCAAAAATATAGAAGCCAGTACCTTACTGGAATACAACAGGGGCATACGAAGCCACTATGAAGTAACCAATGCGATGTTTACCAATAGTCTGTTTTGCGATTATTTAAAAGAAAATGGACTGAAGCTTTTAAAAGATGAATCTACACGGGATATCATCTGTCTTGAATTCAACTTTGGCACAAGATCCTATGAACAGGAGATGGAACATCTGAAAAAAACAGCAAAAAAAGCACGACTGGAATATAAGGTGGCGAGATCTCAGAACAACCAAAACGAGATGGATAAAAAAATGAAGAAGCGCAGGAAAATCATGGAGTGCATCGCCTTTGCCAGAGAACACAAAGACAAGTATAAAAAACTCTCCAGGGAAGAAATCAGAAGAATACTTTACAACAAGGGCGTGGATGTGGAATATATCTCACGAAAAGGGGACGGAACCATTAAAAAGCGTGAAATAGTCCACTACCAAATGCTCTACCGCAGCACGGGAAAGGCGAAAAAAGGATCCTGCATGTTTATAAGAGACAGATTACATAAAAAAGCACAGAATTTTCTGTATATGGGGATCAAGTGCCCTGAAAACAATGCACAAATCCTTGAACTCAGCGCCTATGCCCCCCTGGTATCCAGCACCATCGTGGACCGCATCAGGATAAATCCCAGAAACATTCTAATTCTTGAGGACATTGATAAGTCCTTTATTACAAATGTGATCAGCATCGAAACAGATCAGGACAGGCACTGCTATGCCAGACGCATCGATGATTATGAATTGAAAAATACATTATTTGATGGACAGGCGCTGATCGACAGCAGTATTTTTCCTGAATGGGGAGAGGGCTACATTCTGTTGCGACACCATTTCTGCAAAATGGCCGCCTTCTGCAGCAACATCCAGACTTTTTTTCAGGACTATTTTGGCGAAGGCTACCATGACGCCAAAGTAAAAGATATGTTTGGCAGGGAGCATTTTGTAAAAGATATCCAGGTCATCACCACCAACCATTCAATGAAATGGTTAAAGTTCAACAAATCCTATGATTACTGGTGCAAAAAGGTAGATGAAAACAAGGATATGTTTGGCATTGTAAAAACAGCACATAAAAGCAAGCTGGGAGACCTGCAGAAAATGAGCTATCAGATGGTCAATTCTCTGGATGAGAGCATCATGGACAATGTGGTCAGAGAAAGCGTTAATTATGTAGAAAGATTAAAACAGGATGATGACTTTTTCCTGGAATACCTTCAGAAAAACAGCAATTTTTCCAATGACCATGAAGTATTAGCCGCCCTGAGCAGACAAAACAGGGAATTTACAAGAAGTGAGTACTTCAGGGAACGCAGGAAAGCGATCATAAAAACCTATGTCAGAAACATGAAAACAGGGAAACTCATCCAGAATGCAGAAAACCTTGTTATCGTAGGTTCTCCCTATGCCATGCTGCTGTATGGCGCCACGGGAAATAAGGACAGCGTCAACGATGACGATACCTTTCAGACAGAAACGGGCACGATCCAGTGCTACACCGAGCGTTTTGAGGCGGACTGCCACCTGGCATTTTTCCGAAGTCCCTTCAACTCAAAAAACAATCTCACTTATTTACATAATACCAGCCATGAAAAACTGAAAAAATATTTCCGTTTTGGAAAGCTCATCCTCGCCGTCAATATGATCGGTACAGATTTCCAGGACAGAAACAACGGCTCAGACCAGGATTCCGACAGCGGCTACTGCACCGATCAGTCAGATATCGTAGAACATGCAAGAAAATGTTATGTCGACCATCCTACCATCGTGAACAACATCCCTAAGGAAAAAAATGTATACGGCAATACAATGGATGATTTTGCAAAACTCGACAACCGCCTCGCAGACTGCCAGAAAGATATCGGAGAGTCCAGCAACCTCGCCCAGATCGCCCAGACCTATGCCTGCAATTTCAGTGATCCCAAATACACGGACTATGTATGCATCCTGTCAGTGCTGGCCCAGGTCGCCATCGACAGCGCCAAACGCTGCTTTGACATACAGCTCACCGATGAAATTCAACGGATCAAGGAGGATATGGATATCCAAAAACATAAATACCCAAACTTCTGGAGACTGATCCGCCAGAATACACCCCCCGAAAAAATCAATTCCAGACTGCACTGCCCCATGAATTACCTGTACGATCTCAGATTAAACCGATTCCGCAACACCGCTGCCACTCTTCCCATGTCCTATTTTTACAAAAAATTTGAACTGGAAAAAGACAGGAGGAAATCAAAAAAAGTGGAGGAACTGATCGCCAGATACTCCCTCCATCTATATCAATACAACGCAAGTAGTGAAAATACCTCCGACCGCTGTGATGACTACTTATTATTAAGAAAAGATTTTGAAGACATGGTCTCTGATATCCGAAAAATATATTTATCGGATTCCTACATCGGCCTCATGTCCTGGCTGGTTGACCGGGCATTTCTCATAACCTGTAACGTAAACCGCAACAGACAGTTAAAAAAACAATTGGATATGAACAAATCTCTCCTATTAAAAGTTTTATATCAGGTAAACAGTGAAAACTTGTTAAAGATTTTCTCAAATCATTGCTGATTTTGATGTTTTTATGTACATTCAACGCCTGGATCATATTGAGAATGCCCGAAAATACGTTCTGTTTTAAAATCTGTTACGTGAACTATGAAGGGAAAAGAAGAGCTCTCTATCCCCCCTCTTGTATAACCAAATAGGAAAGGCTGGTGATTGCGACGCAGAACAACGATGAATTAAAAATATACCGGGGACAGGATTATATCGTATCAGACCATATTGTGATACATCAGGCGACACTGGAAGACATCTGCGAATACGGAGAACAGGAATACTATTCCATGGTCTATCAGCTGACCACAACACCGCAATCCATGAAATACCAGTTATGGAAAATGGGAGTTGACTACACAACTATATCTCCTTTTGAACTGTTTTACAGCATTCTATACAAATTATATCCACAGGAAAAGACTTCCATCCTGTTTGGCAGTCTGGATCTCACCCGGTTTGAGATCATGCAGCACAGAGAAAATGGTTCTGTGTTTTTATATCAGGAAATTGAAAACCAGCCTGTGATCATAGATGAATCCACCTACAATACGATGATGGATTATTTATGCCAGGTCCATATGATTCAGAGGGATGAAAAAATGCCTGCCAATGAATCCACAAAAATGATCCTGATTGAAGATGCAAGAGATGATTATGAAAGAAATCAAAACAAGGAATACCATTCACAATTAAAAAATATGATTTCCGCCATGGTGAATTGTGAAGGTTTCAAATATAACCACTCTGAGGTTTGGAATATGAAAATCAATGCATTTATGGATTCTGTCAGACGGGTCTCAAAAATTAAAAATGCAAATCTATTATTACAGAGTGGATATTCCGGTTTCGGAATTAACCTCAAAGAAATATCCAACAAACAATTAGACTGGCTTGGAGAACTGGAATAAGTTTTCCGGTCCGTCTGAAAATATACAACTTTAAGGAGGAACTATCTATGTCTTTTAATCCAAATGAACTTATTCTTGAAAAAATCAGAGCCGTTGAGGAGTACGATCCTACTACTAAAGAGCTGACAGGCCGTTACACCCAGATCGAGGAGCCAAGCCTGAAAACATCCGCAGAGGGCACACAGGTGACCGACGCCATGGGTTCTGAGATCGTAACTTTCTACAATTCCCAGACCGGTACATTCAGTTTTACCAACAGTCTCTTCTCTCTTGACCTCGCTGCTTCACAGCTGGGAGCAAAGAAGACTGTCGGAACTGCTAATGAGAAGCTTAAGGTTCCCGTGTCAGAGACACTGGATATTGAAACCGATGGTACCGTTAAATTGTCCTATGTTCCAGTAGGACCAGTGGGCGCAGAGATCAAGTATGTCAGAGTTATCAATGATAACAATACCTTTGGCGAAAAATACGAAGTATCTGCCACCGCAGCAGCAGGAAAATTCACATTGGATGCTGAAAACAAAACCATTACTCTTCCTGCCGGCGTGACCGGACGCGCCTTCGTCCAGTATGAGCGGGAAAGTGAAAACGCTGTGAAGATCACAAAGAAAACGGACGGTGTACCAGAAGTCAAATCTCTTCTGATCCACGCGATCTTCCACGATCCCTGCGACACCAACCTGGTATACGCCGGTGTTATCTCTGTTCCACGGGCTCAGATCAATCCGGAAGCGGTGGAGATCAGTCTCTCTTCCGAGGGCAAGCATGCCGCTGAGTACAAACTCCAGAAATCTTACTGCGACAGCAAGGTGCGTCTGTTTGACATCTTTGTAGCAGAAGAATAACCCCATCATGGCGGTTTGAAATACAACCGCCATTTTTTCGAGGTGACAAAACTTATGAGTGATAAAAAAACAAATGCACACTGCGCTATCTGCGGCACCGGTTATCACATATGCAATACATGCCTGCAGCAGAAAGCTTTCAAGTCCTGGCGTGTGGTCACGGATACTATAGAACATTACAAAATCTATATGGCAATTCATGGATATACTCTGACCCAGGATAAGGAAACGGCAAAAAGGGAATTGGAAAAATGTGACCTGTCCGGTCTGGAGGATTTCGATCCGTCTATAAGAGCTGTAATTCAGGAGATCTTATCAGAGGAAGACGACGACATTCGGATGCCGCCGCAAAAGGAGCCGTGATACTATGAGCGAAATCTTAGAAATGCTTCCGGTCCTTGCCGTTGCCGTGGGGATCAATATTGCCACCGGCATGTATTACAGCATCGGTACACAGAAGATCCATTTTAACCTGACTACCCTGATCACTGGAATCGCAAAAGCACTGACCGTCACGGTGACATTCATCGGTTCTGCCTTCTGTTTCGAGGCGGCGGATCTGTCTTCTATCGGCATCACCCCATCCTTTGCGATGACCTCGGCGATTCTGTTATACGTAGGCAAAGCCCTGGGATCTCTGGGAAAAATCCTGGGCATCCAAACAAAATAAAAGTCAAACGAGGCGATATATATGGATATATTCAACAACTTATCTCAAATAGATTTCTCTTTATTTTTACTTTCTGCTTTTATCATTATTTCCAGTATCATATTCGCCTGCGAAATTATAGAAAAATTTTCAAAACTCATCGGACGCCCTGTCAAATGGGTCCAAAACAAAGAAAAGGACCATCTCCTGCTCACAGAGAACACCCGGGAGTTGAATGAATTAAAAAGGGATGTAAAAAAATTGACAGAAATGTTTATCGACAAACAGATCGATGACATGCGATACGAAATACTCCATTTTGCCTCCGCTCTTTCCGGCGGAGGTGAATTCAGCAAAGAGCCCTTTGATCACATTCTCAAAACCTATCAGAAATACGAAAAAATTTTACAAGAAAACAATATGACCAACGGACAGGTACAGATGAGCATGGAAGTCATCAACGACATTTACAAAGAAAAACTAAAAAATGGATTTAATCGAGGTGAAATACAATGAAAATAGCATTAACCGTCGGTCACTCAAGGTTAAAAAACGGCTGTTATACCAGTGCAGACGGAAAAAAATATGGCGGCTGCAACGAATATAGATGGTGCCGGGCATTTTCCAAACAGGTAAAAACCGAACTGACAAAAATGGGACACAAAGTGGACAGGATCCTGTGCCCGGAAAAAAAGTTTATCTCCAGTTCAGAAGAAAGAACTTATAAGTTAAACCAAATCAACAAAGGCATCTACGACCTTGTGGTCGAACTTCACCTGAACGCAGCCAGCCCTGCAGCTGAGGGCACGGAAGTTCTATATAAGTCAGATGCGGGCAAAAAGTACGCCACTGCTGTCCAGAAGCAGCTGTCCTCTGTATTTAAGAATAGAGGCATCCTTCAGAGAGACAATCTATATATGCTAAACCAGACAAAGCCCCCTGCCATTCTGATCGAAACCTTTTTCTGCACAAGCAAGTCCGATTACAAGAAGGGAAAAGGTCTGGCAAACCGTAGAAAACTGGCCAAACTGATTGCCAGCGGAATTAAAAAAACAAAATAAGGAGAATGATCTTATGGATATTACATTGACACTTGGAGAAGTATTAAATCTCAATCAGACTCTAAAGGCTATCATTGATGATAATAAAGCAAAGGTAGATCCTCTGTTCAAATTCAAACTGCTGGGGATCATGAAATCCGCAGAAACCCACGTAGCAAACTTTGAAACAATTCGAAATGAAAAAATCATGGAATATGGCAAAGAGGCTGAGGATGGCAGCATCCAGATCCCAAAAGAGGATAAAGATGCAGTCAAACAGTTTAATGAAAGTTTGATTCAGATCATCAACAGCCAGGTAACTATAAATGTAGAACGCTTAAAATCAACAGATGTATTCAATAAGGGCGTAAGCGCAGAGTACTTAATCGGATTATATCCGATTATGGAAGAATAATCTGTCCACTTACTTATTTGTGCACAAAATCAAGTGCAAGAAGGGAGATTTTTATGTTCAAATCTATGATGGACTATTTCAAACTAAAAAAGCTGTACAAGGATTCAAAGAAAGTGCTTATGGTCAATGCAGCAGAAGTGATCTCTTCCATCAAGAATATTACAGCTATCTTAGAACAGCTGATGGAAGCAGAAAAAGAGGGATGATACACTAGAGGAAGCCGGCATAATTGCCGACTTCCGATATTTTTCTAGTCAAAAGAAAGGAGATGTTTTAAAATATGAGTGACCTCAAATTGGGAATTGACGCACAACTGACTCCCAAATCTATTTCAAATATACAAAGACAGCTGGACAGTATCAAAAGCTTTCACATAAAAATAAATGGAGTAGATACTTCTGAAATGACAAATTCTATTGAAGACTCAGTCAAAAACGCAGCAGGAGGCATTGCTGACAGTCTAAAAAATATACTTTCTCTTGCCAACGATGCAGCTTCGGATGCTGTAAAAAACGCAGGTAAGGTAAAATGTAACCTTTTCGGACGAATATGCCTGCTGTAATATTGTTCCCTGTTTAAAAAATAGGTTTTTAATATTATCCTTTGTGAAATACACAATTGAATCTCGTGTGGAATAAACCACCGTATG
>JAAVZE010000043.1 GCA_022791495.1 Eubacterium sp. | reverse complement strand
CTCCAGCTTTTGGAAGTGTCCCACACTGACCTCCAGAGCTTCTGCCATATCTTCCGATGAAACACCCAAAATTTTTCTTATTTTACGGAGTCGTCTTCCCAGCAGAATATTTATCATTACCGTCATCGTTACTTCTCTCCTCTGTACATATTCAATTTTAACCAGACACTTTTATCCTATTCTACCTTTATTTCAATGATATTTATAGTTCAAAACACGGTTATTTTTGATCGCAATCCGATTTCTTCCTATAATTCCGTTTCTTGAAATAAAATATTTTTTTTATTTATTTTTTCTCTCCAATACTTTAATATTGAATTTCCCATAAAATAAAGTACTTTAGTTACTTGTGGAAAGAAATTCCAACGAGTACACTGTTAGTACAAGTTATACCAAAGGAGGAACGCAAGTGAGTACATCTTATAATTCTTATGATTTCAGACTTGTTGGACTTCAGATCAGAAACTTCCGAGAGTCAAGAAATATCAGCCAGGAACAGCTGGCATACAAAGCAGGGCTTTCCACCGGAACCATCGGAAAGATTGAACGGGGCATCAATAACCCCAAAACCGATACCCTTCTGCGGATTGCCCAGGAACTGGATGTTCCCTGTCAGCTTTTCTTTGAGCAGATCGATAGAAAACGTCCCCATTTACCTGCTCACCTGCAGACACTGGTAGCCTATGCAAAATCCCTCGGAGACAATGAGATCCATGCTCTCTGCATGATCGCCAAGATCATGTCCAAATATCATGACAACAGCAAGCCCTCTTGATCGGTAACATTTTGTATTAAAACCCTTTGACCTCCCCTTTAAGCACATCTGCAATTACCTTTGCCAGAGGAGCCGCGGCATTTTTGGCCTCCTCCACGGTATTATTTTCATTCCCCAGTTCAACCAGCAGCGCCCTCTCCGCCACATGAAGATTGTAGCGGTACCCTTTGAGATAGATCGGTTTGGTAAATCCATCATACTGTTCCATAGCATGGCATTTTAACTGGAGACTGAAAGAGAGATTGGCCTCCAGATTTGGATTATACAGATAATCGATTTTTCCTGATTTATTTCTGCTCATGCCGTTAAAAAACATAACGATCGCTGTCTTTTTTCCATCGATCATCGTATATGTATGCTTATTTTTCCCCACCGAATCCCGGTGAAGGTCAATAGTCACCTGAATATCCGGATTTTCTTTCATAATCTTTGTAATTCCATCCAGCGATGTATTGTAGGCCTTACTCCGGTCAATCTGACCGTTGATGAGATCATATTTGGTCTCGTCATGATAGACCTGATATCCATTTTTTTCCAGTTCCTGTTTTAATGCTCTTCCCACACCGATCACCGAGTCTGAATCCCTGCCCTTCCGACTATCAGAAAAAGCTTCCGAGGCCCCATGGGTGTGATAAATAAGAATCTGTTTTTTCCCTGCCTTCGCGGGAATCGTCATATTTCTTTTCAGCATTTCTTCTACATGAAAAAGGTCTTTGGTCACAGAGGTAGTGGAATCTATAATATAGAAATGATTCCATAGATAACTCACATCTTTATTCTCCCTGAGTTTATTCACATAAGCCGCTGTTCCCGAACCGGCTCCTTTCATTGTCTGGACCTGGGCAAGATTTTCTCCTGCCACCGCTGAGGCATCGGCAGACCCCTGCAGATCGGACTCCCCATTTGCCCCCTGGCCCTCTCCGGAAGATGTCTTTTCTCCTCCATGATTTTCCATATAAATCAATTTGCTCTCTGCCAGCCGTTCCATATCCATATTCTGAATATAAAGTGGATTTCCCATCACCACCTGTAGTAACTTATCTTCCCGGCTCATTCTGGACACCGGAAAGGCATTTGCAGCCAGGGCTGTACCAATTTTCCCCAAAACTTGTTCTTTCAGGCTGCTCTCACTGCACTCCAGCAGAATCAGAAGAGCAATCAGAGCAGTTGACAAAATGATCCGAAACAATCGTTTTTCCACGAGTACCTCCTGCATCAAGTGTATATATAAATATATAGTATTTTTTGCAGAATATATTACACCAGGCTACAACGACTTTTTCTGAAAACAATGATTGAAAACTTTCGCCAGATCTTTTGCGATCACGTGAACCGATTCGTCGATATTTTTTGGAGTGACATATAGATTTTCCATTTCCTCCTGAAATACTTCTTTGATAAATTTTTCGATCTCATCCTCGCTGTACCCCTGTTTGCTCAATACTTTTTCTAAATGATCACTGATGATCGTCCTGGCATCCACCACCGTCGGGACACCCACTGCCACCACCGGAACCCCGAGACTTTCCTTTGACAGCGCCTTTCTATGATTTCCGATCCCAGATCCAGGACTGATCCCCGTATCCGTGATCTGTATCGTGGTGCACAGCCTTGACATACTTCTCGCCGCCAGCGCATCCACGACAATGACCAGATCTGGACTGGTCTTTTTGACGATTCCCTGGAGAATCTCCACCGCCTCCATCCCGGTCTGCGCCATGACCCCGGGAGCAATGGCACTCACTTCCCCGTAGTCGTTTTCCTTCATAAACCAGCTCCCAAGCTCGCGCCCCAGATGCCTCGTCACAAAAATACATTCCGCCATCCTCGGCCCAAGGGAATCACTGGTAACCTGCCTGTTGCCTAGTCCTGCGATCAGCACGGATTTCTGCCGCAGGTCATGAACCATTTTTTCCAACTCACTGCAGATACATAATAGCAGCTCTTCTTTGTCCTCCTCTTCCTTTGGCATATCCTTTGACTCAATGGTGACGTAACATCCTTTTGGCTTTCCCATGGCCCGGCTTCCCCTGTCATCCTGAATCTGTACCATTGTAATATGTGCTTTTGCCTTTTTGTCATAATGCTTTTCTAACACCACTCCCTGGATCTCTACATTATTTCTCGGAAAACTCTCCCGCACCTCGAGGGCAAGGTCTGTTTTTCTCTCTGACATATACGCTTCATCCCTTTCATACCCAGCATTTCTTTCATTCCATTAGCATTCACCAAAAACTTTCCAATTATGTATTGACACTGATCATATTTTGTACTATCATAAATGAGTATGTTTGTGTTAATGTCCGTGTCCGTTTAACCAAACGCTATTACTTATATTATAAAAAGATGGAGGTGTTAGAATTGGCAAATATTAAATCTGCAAAGAAAAGAATTCTTGTTTCACAGAAAAGAGCTGACAGAAACAAAGCAATCCGTTCTAAGGTTAAGACTGCGATCAAAAAAGTAGATGCT
>JAAVZE010000042.1 GCA_022791495.1 Eubacterium sp. | reverse complement strand
GCTATAAAGCGGTTTCGTTGATGAAGGAGCACATTGCATCCACCATGAGACCGGAAGTGCTCACGGATATCGGAGGGTTTTCCGGTGCATTTTCCATGAAAAATTTTGTGGGAATGGAAGAGCCAACACTGGTGTCCGGTACAGATGGTGTCGGAACAAAGCTCAAGATCGCGTTTTTACTGGACAAGCATAATACCATCGGCATCGACTGTGTGGCAATGTGTGTAAACGATATCGCATGTGCCGGCGGCGAGCCTTTGTTTTTTCTGGATTATGTTGCCTGTGGGAAAAACGAGCCAGAAAAAATAGCGAAGATCGTCAGTGGAGTGGCAGAGGGCTGCCGTCAGTCTGGTGCGGCATTGATCGGCGGAGAGACCGCGGAGATGCCAGGTTTTTATCCGGTGGACGAATATGATCTTGCTGGTTTTTCTGTAGGAATTGTGGATAAAAAAGATATGATCACAGGAAAGGAGCTGGTTCCGGGAGATGTTCTGGTGGGAATGGCTTCTTCGGGAATTCACAGTAATGGTTATTCTCTTGTTCGCCAGGTGTTCAGCATGAATACCGAGGCATTGAACAGAACTTACGAAAGTTTGTCAGGAACGCTGGGAGAAACTCTTCTTACTCCGACGAAGATATATGTAAAAGCACTGAAAGCTATTAAGGATGCCGGTGTGAAGATCAAGGCATGCAGCCACATCACCGGCGGTGGATTTTATGAAAATATCCCACGGATGCTTAAAGATGGAACCCATGCGGTGATCGAAAAAGGAAGTTTTGCGATCCCACCGATCTTTGGCATGCTTGCCAAGGATGGAAATGTGTCAGAAGAGGCGATGTACAATACGTATAATATGGGAGTCGGCATGATCACAGCAGTGGACAAGGCAGATGTAGACGAGACGGTGGCAGCGATTCGCGGTGTTGGTGAAGTTCCTTATGTATTAGGTGAAATTGTTGATGGAGAGAAGGGCATCACCATCAAATAGACCATTACATCAAAAATTAAGTTCTTTGATGTACCAGCAATGGTTTGGAAAGGATGAAGGATAGATGACAAAGACAGCAGTACTCGTTTCCGGCGGTGGAACCAACCTGCAGGCGATCCTGGACTGTCACAGGGAAGGAAAGATCACCAATGCGGACATCAGCCTGGTGATCAGCAACAAACCAGGGGCTTATGCATTGGAGCGTGCAGCCAGTCACGGCGTCCGGGGCAAAGTGATCGCACCGAAGGAATATTCTACAAGAGAAGAATACGGAGAGGCGATGATTCGGTGCTTAGAAGAAGAGAAAATCGATCTAGTTGTCCTGGCGGGATTTCTTGTGATTCTCCCCGAAAATTTTGTTAAACATTTTGAGGGAAGAATGATCAATATTCATCCCTCCCTGATCCCTTCTCACTGCGGACCGGGGTATTATGGGTTAAAAGTACATGAAAGCGTGTTGGCAAAGGGCAATAAGGTTACGGGTGCCACGGTTCACTTTGTCAATGAGATCCCAGATGGCGGTCCTATCATCAGCCAGAAGGCGGTAGAGGTCATGGATGACGACACCCCGGAGATTCTGCAGAAACGGGTGATGGAGCAGGCGGAATGGAAGATTCTTCCCCAGGCTATTGATGATATTGCCAACGGACGGATCAGGATTGTGGATGGGATCGTGAAATATATATTATAATGTAAATATGGAGGAAAATCAGATGAAAGTACTCATTGTAGGAAGCGGCGGACGTGAACATGCCATTGCGGCCAGTGTGGCAAAGAGCAGCCAGGTGGACAAGATCTACTGTGCACCGGGCAACGCAGGGATTGCCGGATTGGCGGAGTGCGTAGATATCCAGGCCATGGAGTTTGACCGTCTGGCAGATTTTGCCCAGGAGAATGAGATCGGTCTGACGATCATCGGGATGGATGATCCGCTGGTAGGCGGCGTTGTGGATGTCTTTGAAGAACGCGGGCTCCGGGTGTTTGGACCACGCAAAAATGCGGCGATCATCGAGGGAAGCAAAGCATTTTCCAAAGATCTAATGAAGAAATATGGGATTCCCACGGCGGCCTATGAAAACTTTGATACCCCGGAGGTGGCGCTTGCTTATCTTGAGAATGCTAAAATGCCTATTGTGCTCAAGGCAGACGGACTTGCCCTTGGCAAAGGCGTGCTGATCTGTAATACGCTGGAAGAGGCAAAGGCAGGCGTTAAGACGCTGATGTTAGACAAGCAGTTTGGTGACGCCGGAAACCGGATCGTGATCGAGGAATTTATAACGGGACGGGAGGTATCGGTTCTCTGTTATTGTGACGGAACTCATATTAAGCCGATGACCAGCGCCCAGGACCACAAGCGGGCAAAGGACAATGACGAAGGATTGAATACCGGAGGAATGGGAACCTTTTCTCCGACGCCGTTTTACGATAAAGAGATTCAAAAATTTTGTGAGGAAAAGGTGTTCCAGCCCACGATGGATGCCATGAAAGCTGAAGGAAGGGATTTTGTAGGAATCCTTTTTGTCGGACTTATGCTTACATCAGACGGGCCGAAGGTATTGGAATACAATGCCCGGTTTGGTGATCCCGAAGCGCAGGTGGTACTGCCCCGGATGAAAAATGACATTGTGGATGTTATGAACGCCTGCATCGACGGAAAACTGGATGAGATCGATCTTCAATTTGAGGACAATGCGGCGGTTTGTGTCGTTCTGGCCTCTGACGGTTACCCAGAGCATTACGAAAAAGGAAAAGTGATCACAGGCTTAGAGAACTTTGAGGGCAGGGAAGGCTATTATGTGTTCCATGCCGGCACGAAGTTTGAAGGGGATCAGATCGTGACCAATGGAGGACGCGTACTGGGTGTGACCGCCAAGGGAGCAGATCTGAAGGAGGCAAGAAAAAACGCCTATGCCGCCACGGAGTGGATCACTTTCGAGAATAAGTATATGAGAAATGATATCGCTTCGGCGATCGACCAGGTATAATAATAATTAAAAAGGAGATAGATTATGTATTCATTTGAAGAAGTTAAAAAAGCAGATCCAGAGCTTGCCAAAGCGATGGAACTGGAAACCGGCAGACAGAATGACCATATCGAGCTGATTGCTTCGGAGAATTTTGTCAGCAAAGCAGTTATGGCAGCTATGGGAAGCACCTGTACGAATAAGTATGCAGAAGGGTATCCAGGCAAGAGATATTACGGCGGCTGCCAGTATGTGGATATGGTGGAAGATCTGGCAAGAGACCGCGCCAAAGAGCTGTTTGGCTGTACTTATGCCAATGTTCAGCCCCATTCCGGCGCCCAGGCTAATATGGCAGTTTTCTTTGCCCTTGTAAAACCAGGTGAGACCGTGATGGGAATGAATCTGGATCACGGCGGACATCTTTCCCATGGAAGCCCGGCAAATATTTCAGGAACCTATTATAACATTGTTCCTTATGGAGTAAATGATGAGGGATTTATTGACTACGATGAGGTGGAGCGCATTGCAAAAGAGTGCAGGCCGAAAATGATCATTGCCGGAGCCAGCGCTTACTGCCGCAAGATTGACTTTAAGAGATTCCGTGAGATCGCAGATGAAGTGGGAGCATTCCTGATGGTGGATATGGCACACATCGCCGGACTGATCGCAGCCGGTGTGCATGAGAGCCCGATCCCATACGCTCATGTGACCACTACCACCACACATAAAACCCTTCGCGGTCCCCGCGGCGGTATGATTCTTTCCAGTGAAGAATTTGCCAATGAATATAAGTTGAACAAATCTATTTTCCCAGGCATTCAGGGCGGTCCTCTGATGCATGTAATCGCTGCCAAGGCAGTCTGTTTCAAAGAAGCACTGGATCCAAGTTTTAAGGAATATGGTAAAAATATTGTGGCGAATGCCCAGGCGCTGAGTAAGGGTCTGATGAACCGCGGTATTGATATTGTTTCCGGCGGTACAGACAACCACCTGATGTTGGTAGACCTGGTAAAGAAGGGACTGACAGGCAAGCAGGTCGAGGCATGGCTGGATGAGGCAAATATCACTGCCAACAAAAACACCATTCCCAACGATCCCCAGAGTCCATTTGTGACCAGTGGTATTCGTCTTGGTACAGCGGCTGTGACGACACGCGGCATGAATACAGAGGATATGGATCAGATCGCCGATGCTATTGCGATGCTTATTGATGACGTGGAAGCAAATAAGGCGAAGGCAATGGAGATCGTGAAGACACTGACAGATAAGTATCCGTTGTACTAAAAAATATATATGGCTGACAGGATCAAGAGGTCATGCGTTCCATGTGAGTATGGGGCGTATGACCTTCTGCACCATAAGATATAGTTTTTAATTAAAAATTGAAATTGGTAGATTACATAACTGGGGGAAGCGTTAATGGTATACTTAATTGATACGGAGAATGTTAAAAGTGCATGGTTGGAGGCACTGATTACGGGAGAGGAAGAAAATGTAAATCCAGAAGACAAGATCATGGTGATGTATACAAATAATACACCCAAACTCCATTATGATGAAATAGCCCTCTTGCTCAAACACTTTTCAGAACATATTGACCTGCGAAAGTGTAAGTGTGGAAAACCAAATGCTTTGGATTTTCAAATTATAGCGACGATTGCTGTAATGGCAAAAGAGAATGTGGATGAATCTTTTACAATTATAAGCGACGATACAGGCTTTGATACAGCAATTGAGTTATATAAGGAAGCTGGCATCCAGGTAAAACGGCGGGGGGTGCAGAAACAAACAGAAGTAAATGATGTGGCTGTTAGTGAAAATAAAAAACAATCGAATGTTCAGTTGAAAGCGTTACGAAAGAAGCAGAGGGAATTTCTTACGAATAGATGTAAGATTCCCAAAACAATGGCAGAGCAAGTTAGAAAATGGTTGGAAAAAGGGCTGAAAGACGCTGAAAAAGGCATCGAAAAGAGCAAAGCAAAGGCTTTTAAATCGGGTGAAAAAGTGAAAAAGCATGCTATTGAAGGGATAAAGAAAAATTGGAAAGAATATTGCAGCATAAAAGGGTGAAACAAGGTAAATGCAGGCTAGGGTTTACTGTTTTTAATTAAACAAATATTTATTATGATGAAGGAGTTTTTACATGGATATGATGGTTGAACTATGGGATGCCTATGATAATGAATTTAACAAAATAAAAGACATGACCTTAGTCAGAGGAGAATCAATCCCAGATAAAGTGTATCATTTAGTGTGTGAGATTATAGTAAAACATATAGATGGAAGTTATTTGCTCATGCAAAGAGATTTTAAGAAGCCTTATAGCGGAATGTGGGAACTGACAGCCGGCGGCTCTGCATTACAGGGAGAAGAACCTTTTGATTGTGCCAGCAGGGAATTAAGGGAAGAAACGGGCGTGATTGCTGACAATTTAGAAGAAGTAGGGAGGGTTGTAGCTGATGAACATCAGTCCTTATATGTAGAGTTTCTATGTGTTACGGATTGCAGTAAAGATTCTGTTGTTCTTCAGGAAGGAGAGACGGTTGCTTATAAATGGGTAGATAAAAATGCTCTGTTTGAAATGGGGGATCATGAATTTGTGTCGAAGCGAGCCATGAAATTTATTAATAAATTAGGTTTTTAGTAGGAAGACAATAGTGTTACAATGTGGATTGTCAGATGAGGGGATATCCATTCACATAATGATAAAAGAGGAAGGCATTAGTATGAATCAAAGTAATATTTTTGTAGAGGGATTGCAGGGAGCCGGAAAGACGACATTCGTAAAGTATCTTTCTGAACGTGTGAGCGGTTACCAAGTTTTTCGGGAAGGGGACTATTCCCCTGTTGAATTATCATGGTGCGCATATATTACAGAAGAAGAGTATCAGGATGTGCTGGCAAAATATCCGGCATTGTGTAAGGAAATCAATGAGAAGACGGTGACAGAAGGAAAATATAAAATTATCTGTTATACACAAATATTAACCGACATTCCTGGATTTCACAAGGATCTGGAGAAATATGAAATATATAATGGAAATTGGGAGAAAGTATCGTTTGAACAGGTGATTTTGAGCCGTTTTCAAAAATGGAATGGGGAGAAGCAGATTTTTGAATGTTCTATTTTTCAAAATATTATCGTAAACCAAATGCTCTATTTCATGATGCCAGAGGATGAAATCATAGAGTTTTATAAGAGGGTAAAGAAGGTTTTGACAGACCAGCTGTTTCAGATTATTTATCTGGATGTGGAAGACATTCCGGAGGTAATTGATGCGATTCGCAAAGAACGTGTGGATAATCAGGGAAATGAAGTGTGGTTCTCGATGATGACCGAGTATCTGGAAAATTCTCCATATGGGAAGGCTCATGGACTGAAGGGGATCGAAGGACTGATTAGGCACATGGAGCAGAGAAGGGAGTTAGAACACCGGATATTAAAAGAGGTATTTGAAGAGAACAGCGTAATGCTTAAGGCAAAAAGTGAAAATGTAGAAGAATTTTTAAAAATGTATTGACTCCCCTCCTGGGTCAGATTGATGGACACAATTATGAGATCTCAGAAGCGCCAGTACCTACATTATTTAACAATTATAATGTGGAATTGTATGGTGTTGTATGATATACAGTTTCAGAAGGAGACAGCATGGATATTCGGAGGGGAAATACCGCTAGGATGGGAAAGGATTTATGAAAAGAATCGTAATATGTAGATGGAAATATTAGAAAATGCTAAAGGGACGAGTAGTAAATTGTGCTTAATAATATAGGAGAGAGAGGAATGAATTTTCAAGATATATTAAAGAATACTGTTTTTTTCTTGGAAGACATAAACTGTGAATTTATATGGAGGAATTGGCAATGGATAAATGGTTAGAAACAAGACGGCTGCCGGTGCATTTTGTGTCTGCTGCTGGACTTGTATTTAAAGATGATAAGGTTCTATTAATTAGATCAAAGAAACGTGGATGGGAAATTCCCGGTGGTGTTATAGAGCAAGGTGAGACAATATTAGATGGATTGAAACGAGAAATATTTGAAGAAAGCGGTATTATTGCTAAACCAGAGAATATTGTTGGAATTTATCAAAGAATATCAATAAAAGCAGGATATGGACCTCTTGAAGGAATGATATTACCACCAACAGTTAATTTGACTTTTATTTGTAAATACGTGGATGGAAAAGAAGGTATTTCAGATGAAAGCATAGAAGTAAATTGGTTTTCCTTACAAAAAGCAAAAGAAATAATAACAGACCCTTATATTAAAAAAGCGGTTGAAGACATGATTGGATTTGATGGAAGGCAGTGTTTTGGTTCATTTAAGCAAAATGAAGATGGAATGATAGATTTTATTAGTAGTATTTTTGTTTAAATATACATAATTTCCATTCTGTCTTTCGGAACTATGCGATGGCGTTATATTTTGAAAACGGAGAAAAATTACACGAAAAAGCCTAAAATGGTATTGTTTGATTATGGACAGACACTGATTGCAGAACAGAATTTTGATGGAGTAAAGGGAACAAAAGCTGTCTTACGGTATGCCACAAAAAATAAATATCACTTGTCAGCGGAGCAGGTACAAGCCAAAGCAGACGAAATCAATCGGGAATTTGGGAGGTTTGATCCTAAAAAAAGGCATTTATTTCAAATGGAAATACCAAATACAATGTTTACGCCGTATCTCTATGAATCGCAGGGAATAGAGATTGCATTAAATAATTCTGAAATTGATACAGTATTCTGTAATGCCGCTGCTCCGGGAATACCAACAGAAGGTATAAAAGATTTTTTAAGATATCTGAAAAATAAAGGTATCCGCACAGGAGTAATCAGCAATATTTCTTATGCACCCTCTGTGGTTGCCGAGCGTATCAATCGGCTGCTTCCGGAAAATACTTTTGAATTTATCATTACCTCAAGTAATTTTATGTTCCGCAAACCGAACAAAAGAATATTTGATTTGGCTTTGGAAAAAGCGGAATTACAGCCGGATGAAGTCTGGTATATTGGAGATCAGTACGAATGCGATGTGAAAGGCTCCTTAAATGCCGGTATGATGCTGGTATGGTACATAGGGGCAATGGATCTGCCATATGCAGAAGATAAAAATATTCTGACAATAAACACTTGGAGTGAACTAGAGCGGTATATGGAGGTATAGCGTATGTAGTGAACAGAAAATGTCGAATTAACAGTTTTATGCCTGATTCATCAAAAAGATAAATATCTTTTACAAAACAGCTTAAAAGATGATTGGAAAGGTTTAACTTTACCTGGAGGACATATTGAAAAAAAATGAATCCATTATAGCTGCTGTTATTCGAGAAATGAAAGAGGAAACGGGGCTTGATATTCAATATCCAAGATTATGCGGAATTAAGCAATTTCCTATAGAGAATGGACGGTACATTGTATTTTTATTTCATGCAGACGAATTTTTTTGAGAAGTAACATCGTCAGAAGAGAGGGGGATGGTTTGGGTAAAAAAGCCAGTACTGGCAAAGATGAATGCCGTAAATGAGTTATTGCTACTTCTTCAAGTAATGGAAGATGATAATTTAACGGAATTTCAATATATAATTGAAAATAGTAAATGGAATGTGATTATAAAATGAATAGAATTTCTTGGCATATGGGAAGAAATGTATAATGCGGACTTCAATACCGCTGCCTATGAAGAAATCATGCTGGAGGCAGGATTAAACCGTTTTATTATGTCTGTTAAGCAATGGGTATCCCGCACAAATTC
>JAAVZE010000041.1 GCA_022791495.1 Eubacterium sp. | reverse complement strand
TTTCCTGCCACTCTCGCTACCGACTCAAACAACACGTCTACCGACGGACAGTGACCGTTTACTTTTGGTCCCGCAACCACTTCCACCTGGTAGTTTCCGCCTACATTTACAACCCGCATATGTTTGTCGCCTCCCGGAGCAATCAACACTGTTCCTGGCAGAACCCTGTCCCCGGTCCGGGCTTCTTTTACCCGAACCCGGCACTGGTTATCCAGTCTTTTCGCATACATCTCCGTAAATCCAGGAGGCATATGCTGTACGACAACGATACCAGGAAGATCTGCACCATAATCTTTCATCACAGAACAGATCGCCTCTGTGCCGCCTGTAGAAGCACCGATTGCAATGATCAGATTTTTTCCTTTTGAGACAAAATTCTGTTGAACTTCCTGCACAACTTTCCTTTTGATCTTACTGATCTTAGCAGTGGAAGCAATTTTGATCTTCACCAGCAGTTCATTGTGAACAAAATTTTCGAGCTGTTTTCTGTCCGTATAGGACGGCTTCGCCACAAAATCCACTGCACCAGCGTTCATTGCATCAAATACTTTATCGGAAAGAGAACTAATAACTACCACCGGAAGAGGATATTGCGGTATCAATTTTCTCAAAAACTCAATTCCACTCATCCGCGGAAGTTCCACATCAAGAGTCATAACATCCGGCTTGTATTCCAATATGGCATCTCTTGCTTCAAAAGGATCCTTCGCCGTACCCACTACATGAATGCCCGGATCTTTACTTAAGCTCTGCACAAGCAGCTCTCTGAATACCATGGAATCTTCCACCACTAAAACTTTAATTGGACGCATAGCCTTTCCCCTTCTTTCCTATTTTTTAAATATTGAAGGCTGTATCAGCTGAAAAGGAGTACTGCTCCGATCCAGCGTTTCAGTCATACCGACAAATAAATACCCTCCCGGTTCTAATGAATCATAAACCTTTTGCACTAGCTCCCGCTTGGTGGCCTCATCAAAATATATCATCACATTACGCAAAAATATGGTGTGCATTTTCTTCCGAAATGGAAAAGGATCCATCAAATTAAATTTTCTAAAAATCACTTCCTTTTTTAATTCATCTGTTGCAACATAGCTGCCATCTTTCAAATGATTAAAAAAATGCCGTTTCCAGTTTGCCGGTACACTTTTCAGATGTTCGTCTTCATAAACTCCGGCGATCGCATGGCTTAAAGCCTGAGTTGATATATCTGTTGCCAGGATCCTGGCATCCCAGTTTTTATGATCCAGTCCCAGAAAATCATTGACCACCATAGCAATCATATAAGGTTCTTCTCCTGTTGAAGAAGCACCGCACCAAATACGCATATCCTTAGAATGCTCTTCCTTCTTTTGGATCCATGGAAGTACCACACTCTTAAAAAATTCAAAATGTCCGAATTCCCTCATAAAATAAGTATGGTTTGTTGTCAGAAAATTCACCAGGGTCTTCTCTAATTCGCCGGATGTATCTTTCTCCACATCGTTCATATAAGCATCAAAAGAACTCCAGCCACCCGATTTCAAATAATTTTCCAGCCTGCCATTCATTATAACCTTTTTCTGGCTCATGTCAATGCCATACCGCTGTTTTAAAAAAGAAACTATTCTCAAAAACTCATTGTCCGTAATCACTTCTCTTACTCCTTAACAACAAAATTTTTACGTCTTTTTTTAACAAAGCTGACGTGCTATTTTATGAAAAATTTTAAATATCTCAGGATGAAATTTTTTACCAGATTCCTGGCTCATGATCTGCAAAGCCTCCTCTTTGCTGTATTCTTTCCGATAGGATCTTCTCTCTGTAAGAGCACAATACACATCGACAATAGATACGATCTGTGCCGCAAGAGGTATTTCTTCTTCTTTTAACTGTGACGGATATCCGCTTCCATCCCAATTTTCATGATGATAATTCGCCACATCAATAGAAATCTGGATAAAATCATTAAAATCACTTGTCACATACAAGTCTTTCAAAAGCTTCGCCCCAATCTGCGTGTGACTTTGAACCAGAGCCTTCTCTTCCTCAGAGAGTTCCGATTCTTTGTGCAGAACAGATCTGGGAATTCCAATGTTTCCAATATCACAAAGGGGCGCTGCAACTTCAATGGTATCTATATATGTATCCGAGATCCGGTCTGTAAACAAAGGTGAAAACTGCATACTTTGTGCCAGAATCCTGCAGTTTTTCTGCAGCCTCTCGATATGTTCGAGACTATAAAAAGAATTTTCTGCTGCCACGCCAACCAGCGCATACAGTACATTTTTCCGCTCCTGTTCAATCTGATTCACCTGTTCCTGGACCGATTTCTGGAGACGCCTGTTATTTTCGCTGACCTTAAGCGTCGCTGCATGGAGAGATAAATGAAGCTTTACTCTCGCCTGAACAACTTCCGGAATAAATGGTTTGACAATATAATCATTTCCTCCCAGGGAAAAACCTTTGATCACATCCTCGGTCTCTCCAAAGGCGGAGATAAAAATAACAGGTATTTCTCTTGTCTTCGCATTCTCCTTTAAGATCCGGCACAATTCATGGCCTCCCATCTCAGGCATGGACACATCTGTCAATACCAGATCCGGGCTGCCACGTTCTAACTGCTCCAGTGCCTGAACACCATTTTCTGCTGAAACCGGCACACAGCCCATATCTTTTATTATTTCTTCCAAAATCACCCTGTTGGTTTCCACATCGTCCACAATCAAAATTACAGATCCACAAATCTCATTTTGTTCATAATCCATCAATTCAATTTCCTTCTTCCGTCTCATGTTCAACGCATGCTTTTAATTCTTCTAGTCCTTTGATTGCTTTTTCATAATTCGCCTTTTGAACAGCCATTTTCAGCCGCAGTACTCCTCTCGTTACCTCTCTGGGCGCCTCCTCTGTCAGCTGTCTTATGGTCTCCATAAAGTCCTCTGCTTTTTCCCAGTTCTCCATTTCGATACAAAGAATCAATTTGGACAAAGTCTTAACTAATATTTTTTTGTTTTCCGGCGAACCATATATACGAAAACTTTCTACCTGGCTTTCTTTCTTCTCTTTGAGTTCCAGAACACGATCCGGGAGCTCTCCAACTTTCCTGTCTGGATGGGATTCTGGTGCGATCGGATCGGAACCTTTATCTTCATCGGTGGTAACCCAGATTGAAAAGGTAAAGGTCGTTCCCTTATTCACTTCACTTTCTACGCTGATACTGCCTCCCATCATCTCCACAAACTGCCTGGTAATATTCAATCCCAGACCGGTGCCCCCGTATTTTCGAGTAATCGAGGCATCCACCTGAGAAAAGCTCTGAAACAATTTGTCAAAATCTTCTTTTTTTATCCCAATACCAGTATCCATCACGAGGAAATAAAGCTCGATGGAATTATTCACCTGGGCAGTTTCAATGATCTCCACAGAAACATTGCCTACATGGGTGAATTTCTGGGCATTTGATAACAGATTGTTCAGGATCTGAACAATTTTCAATTCATCACCAATGATATATTCTGGTATCTTTGGTGAAACAGTCACAAAAAATTCCAGCCCCTTCTCTGTCATCCTGTTCTGATGATTACCACGTACATAGTCAATCATATTGCGAAAATGAAACCTGCGGTTTTCCAATACAAACTTTCCAGCTTCCAGCTTGGAAAAATCCAGAATATTATTTATGAGCCGGTTCATGTCTCCGCAGCATCGCTCGATCAGACGCAGGGCCTTCCGCTTTTTTTCATCCTCTTCTTTCTCAGTCAGATCCATGACATTTCCCAGAATTCCATTGACAGGAGTTCTAAGTTCATGTGTCACATTAGCAACAAATTCAGACCTTACCTGAAGCGCCTGCTCTGCTTCCTGCTTTACCCGCTCCATCTCCTGGTTCAAAAATTCTTTCTCCAGGATGTCATTTGCCATACACACATACCGGGATCTTTCTTCATCCCATAGCATTCGCGCCTCTGCGGGAAAACAAGTTAGATTTTTTCGATAGGCGATCACATTCTGTATCTGACTGCCAAAACAATATTCTGTAGAAAATCCACCCTCAATCTGTTGAAACTCATTGGGAAAAATACTGCTAATGTGACTGCCGCACAACTCATCTCCATATTCCAGTTCCTCTTTCGCAGCAGCATTCGCATATGTAATGATACCTTCCTGGCTAAACATAAGGATCATTTCCAAAGCGTTCTCAACAGGCA
>JAAVZE010000040.1 GCA_022791495.1 Eubacterium sp. | reverse complement strand
GGGCGATACGAACGGCTTTAAAACGGACAAACAAGAAAAAGAATATACCAAGTGGAATATTACGATAAGAAATGGTGTTTATTATTATAAAAATAAACGCATCCGTATTCTTATGGATACAAGAAAAGACCGTTCCTTTAAAAATTTCAGTTATGATAAAAAAGGAAAAGTAGATGTAAAGGTTATAAGAAACAGTGATAATAAAATTACCAAGGTCAAATATCTGTCTAAGAAAAAGGCACAAGAAATTTTAGACGATTTAAAATAATAATTCACTTTTGTCTTTTGGATTTATACTGTTGTTTTATTCTTTTAAGGAGAGTAATAAATAAGGGAAAGCACTTAAAATTTCGTAATATGAAATTCTAAGTGTTTTCCTTCGTTTCTTTGGTTTATCATACATCTAAGCTATCTTCAGCATCTATAAATATCTGCATTTCGTTATTTAGATAAAGCCTTGCATATTCAAGCGGATTGTCTATTGCCATAGCATTTAGCACATGATCCGTCCATGCTGTGGTCTTTAATCCTTTTTCTGCCTTATTACAGTCAATCCGTAATATGTAGCCATCAAATGTAGTAATATCAATACTGTTATGGTACATATTGTAACTTGCATGTATCAATCTCATTTTTATCTGTCCTTTCATATTTTTTACAAGCATATCAAATCAGTTCCCACACCGTAATCATTTTGTGTTATAATGTGTTGTAGGTTTTCCTTTCCCTTATTTTTTCCCTCACTGGAGGTCATAACAATAAGAGAAAGCAAATAACATAAGGGAAAGTCTAAGGGCAAGCTCACACCTTACAAATTTAGTGTTTTCAAGGGTTAGAGCAATTTATGATAATAAATTATAACAGTTATTAAATTCCTTAGATTTTGTGAAAAACCAATCGGGAGTTATAAAGGAGAAACGAGTATGCTGGATAAAATACCTAATGCAGAAGAAATGACTGCTTTAGTCGGGCAATCATTATATGATATATGGAATAAACTGTGTGCCTTAATTGATGAAAAGTATGACATGGAATGTTTATGGAACAAAGGTGGTAAAGCGTGGACTTATGAGTATAAATATCGTCGTGGCGGAAAAACGCTTTGTGCATTGTACGCAAGGGAAAACTGTGTAGGATTTATGATTATCTTAGGGAAAGATGAACGATTAAAATTTGATACAGATAGAAATAGTTATTCAAAAGAAGTGCAAAAAATTTATGATGAAACTAAAACCTATCATGACGGAAAATGGTTGATGTTTGAGCCAACAGATACAACCTTATTTAGTGATTTTGTTAAACTACTGGGAATAAAAAGAAAGCCCAACAGGAAATGATGATTTTATACTTGAATTTAGTATACAAATCAGAAGTTTTAAATGATCTACAAAAAAACAACACAGAACTATTACCGGTTATACCGCCGATCTAAAAAACAATGCAAAAAATGTCCCAGGTTTGCCATATGTGCAACAGATCTGGGCACAGTTCGGATCAATGCCAGTGCCTGCTACCCATCTTTTTACCGGAATAGCCGGAGAGTTGGGACTGGCGATTATCTGAGGGTTATGCGATTAAGGCAGATATGGGCGGAAGGGACATTTGCAGTTTTAAAACGAGAACATAAACTAAATAAGATACAGAAAAGAGTCCTTCAGCGAGCGACAGAGGAATGCCTCTTATCGGCAACAGCATAGAACCTGAAAAGGCTGGTAAAAGCGGTGTGAATAACCGAATTTACCAGTCTTTTTATTCAATCTCAGAGAAGATATATATAGCCAGACCTGAAAGAATGAGTTTGTCAACAGGTCCACCTTATCAACCGCCATATTTCCGCCCCCGAACAGCATTTGAAGGTCTTTGACAAAAACAGCGTGTATCTGCCGACAAAGAAAATCGGCAAAAATAATCCGAGAGAGGAAGAAATCAAAGCCGACAATGCGGCAAGGCAGGAATGGAACAGGACGGCGGATATGGCTTTTGTATCGGGAATATCCGAAAGGTTGGATAAGCTGCCCGATACTCTGAAAGAGGACGGTTATCCCGATGTACAGGCGTTTATGGCAACCTACCGAGAAGCGGAAACCGTTGTAGAGCAGTACAACCGCAATCTTGCCGAATGGAAGCGACAGGTTAAGGAAAAGCGCAGACCACAGAAACCGCCCGAAAAAGAGAGCGTTCGAGACAGGCTCAGACACTTGCAGGAGCAGGGCAGACAGCAACCACACAGAAAGAAATCCTTTGACAGAGACAGCCGATAGGCAAAGAAACCACCGCTATGGTGTTACCCATACACGGCGGCATACATAGTCTTGTTAGCGTTCCTGTCTTTGAATGACGGTTATCTGCAAATCCTTTGCGTTGATGAGTGTTTCCTGCTTGCACTTCGGGCAGTAGAGGGGATAGTTTTTCAATACGGTATCTTCCCGCAGTCTGTCACGAGTTTTGTTGCCGCAGACGGGGCATAATATCCATTGTGTTTTCACATTCATATTCATTACCTCAAGTATCAAACATCTACATTTACATAATGGGAATTCGTATCTCTGTTACAAACTTTGAAGTATCATTTGTAATTCCATAGTCAATTATTGTAACTTCACGGGAAAATCCGACAATCTTTAAGCTGTGTTTCTCAATATAATCAACCAGTCTATTGTAATAAAACGCTGCTTCTTTATGACTGCCGCAAAACCGTACTGACACGCATTTTCCGGCGGAAAGTGTAGTGATATTCCCTTCATACTCATCTTCATCATCAAGGATAAGAAAAATCAAATCATAGCTGTCAAAGCAACGCACTGATAGATTTTCTGCATCAGCTTTTCTTCTATAGTGTCAACATCTTTGTTTTGCAGAAAATCTGCAATTTGAGTAAGCGGCATATCCAGCGCCCGAAGATAACGAATTGTATTTAATGCCTCAAACTGATTAGAGCTGTAATACCGATACCCGGTTTCCGGGTCAACATACTGCGGCTTTAGCAGTCCCGTCTGCTCATAGTGGCGCAGACTGCCTACACTGATATGAAACATTTTTGCCACATCACCGATTCCGAGGCTCTTTCGTGTTTTCCTGCACCGATATTTTGTGCAGAAAGAGCTGAAACGGTAGATAGCATAGAAGACGGCACCAGAAACAAAAAGCTGAGTATTTTTTCAACAATACCAACCGCCGCCGCATCATTCAGTCCTCTTTGGTTTGCGATGACTGTAATCAGTATAAAAGCAATCTGAATAAACCCGTCCTGAAACGCAACAGGCACGCCAACTTTTAATATCGGCTGCATAATATCCGTTTGCGGCTTAAAGCAATACTTGTCTAGTGAAATGCCTGTTTTTTGCTTTAAAATAATAATTAATGAAACAATTACACTGACTGTTTGCGAAAGCGTAGTTCCCAAAGCTGCTCCCATAGGACCGAGCCGCATTCCACCAATAAATAAATAGTCCAAACCGATGTTGACAACACACGCCACAGCAATAAAATACATCGGACTTTTGGAATCTCCGAGTCCTCTGAAAATGGAACTGATGATATTATATGCCGTGATAAACGGAATCCCGATAAAACAAACGGTCAAATACTGAACTGTTCCTTCTACAGCTTCAGCAAGTGTCGACATAACCGAAACAATCGGACGGACTGATATTAAAAGCAAAGCTGTTATGAAAATAGACAGTCCCATGAATAAGATAACGGTATTTCCGATAGTTCTTGCGGCTTGTTCTCTTTTTTGCGCTCCAACTGCCCGCCCAATATTTACCGTAGCACCCATAGCAAGTCCAACAATCATGACGGTAAGCATATGCATGACTTGACTTCCAATAGATACCGCCGTAATGCTTGCAGTTGCGTTAAATTGACCTGTGATAAACAAATCCGCCATGCCATACAATGTCTGCAAAAAATATGACAACAAATACGGCAGCGAAAAATAAACGATATTCTTAAACACGCTGCCTGTTGTAAGATTCTTTTCCATATTTGTCTAAAGCCAGAGCTAATTCTTGTATCCTTTGTATGACCCCTCCATTAAAGCATTATAAACTCTACAACTATTGTAGAGTCAAGAGGTTTAGTAAAATAAATATATCACAAAATTGTGACAGAATCTACTGTTAAGAGAATATCAATTCCTCATTTACAATTTCCCTTGCTCTGCTTTGGATATTTCCCATTCTATGTACCTACAGCATTTGATTGTCCGCTTTGAGCTGCTCGGTTACACCCTCTTTTTTGGCAAGCTGTTTTACCAGCCGAGAAAACATATCTTACGCCTGCTCGTCAATGTCGGCAAGATAATCGTTTAGTTTCCCACTTATAAAATTGAGGTTTTCAAATTCTAATTTGTAGATGTACACAAAACACAATTTTATAAGCAACACATTAACGAAACGCTCATTTTTTGGTGGGCGTTTTCTTATGCCCTGAAAGGAGGCGGTTATTATTTGGAACATACTGACACACTTATTCACTTTTACAACAGGCACGGTGGTAAGTGTTACGCTCATGTGACTTCTGCAAGCAGGAAAACAGGAAGATCAGCAGATAGAGGAAATGCAAAGGAGGAATGACGATTGAAATTATTCGCAGAACGCGCAGCCGTCACCGCAGGTGGCGATCTCAAGGGGGTGGGGATATGTCACCAACAAGCGTTTTCGCAGTTTTGCATTGCTTGCCACCAGTTTAGAAACCTTGTTAAGCTGTGCGGATATGGGAATACTTATAGATGACGCATTGATACTATTCGGTCAACCGACTATAATATATAGCGAATATTTTGTGGGAGGTTTGCTATGTTTGAATATATGACGGTACAAGAAACTGCAAAAAAGTGGGAACTGTCCGAGCGGCGGATTCAGAAACTTTGTGCAGAAAACAGAATTGATGGTGTGGTACACCTCAGCCGGGTTTGGCTGATACCTAAAAATGCAGAAAAACCGGCTGACGGACGAAAAAAAGAAAATAGAAATGTTCCGCTGTAACATTTGGCGGACATTTGCCTGTTATACTATCTACAAAAAGCAAAGGAAGTGGCGATATGAAGCAGATTTTAATTGTTGAGGACGACAGTTTTTTGAATAAGATGTTAGCCTACAACCTGACTGCTGACGGCTACGGCGTGACCTCTGCCTTAAACGCCAGGGCAGCGACCGAGGCCCTGCACACGCAGGAATTTGATTTAGTCCTGCTGGACATCAACCTGCCGGATGGCAACGGCTATGAGCTGTGCCGGTTGATGAAGCCGGAACACCCGGACACCATTGTAATTTTCCTGACCGCCAACGATCAGGAGAGCGACCAGATACGGGGCTATGAGGTGGGCGCGGTGGACTATATCACAAAGCCCTTTGTGATTGGAGCCCTGCAACGGAAAATCAAAGCCATGTTCGCCATGCTGGAACACCACAGGCCCGCAAAGGATATTTACAACGATGGGCGGCTGTTTCTGAACTTTTCCGAGCAGGCCGCGGCCTTGAACGGAAAGCCGTTGTCCTTATCCACAATGGAATATAAAATGCTGAACCTGTTCCGAAAAAATCCGAAGCAGGTACTTACCCGCCGACAGCTTTTGGAAAAGCTGTGGGATGTGGACGAGCGTTTTGTAGACGAACACACCCTGACAACCTCCATCAGCCGGATTCGCAGCAAGATCGAAGCGGACGGCGGCGTGCCCTATATCAGGACGATTTACGGCATGGGCTATCAATGGACGGGAGGCGAGAAGAAATGACGCTCAAAGACCTATCGGTAAAAAAGCTGTTCCGTCTGGTGGTGGCCGGTCTCATACTTTCCATGACGGCGATCACGCTGGCGCTGTTCCTTGTGACAAAGCAGGCGGCGGTATTGCTTGCGGGTAGTGCGCTGTTTCTCTGCGCCCTCGTTTGGCTTTTTCTGCTGACGCAGGTATTTGGAAAGCGCCTGTCCCTGTTTACTTCTGACCTGTGCCAGACCCTCGACCACATGATTGAGGGTGAGGTCACACCCCAGCGTGCAGAGGACAGCGAAACCATGCTGGCCCGTATCAGCCACCGGCTTTCCCGCCTCTATCAGATCATGCAGGAGAACCGGCGCAAGGTGGATGAAGAACGGCAGGAGCTTCAAGCCCTGGTATCGGATATTTCTCATCAGATAAAAACGCCGGTGAGCAATCTGAAAATGGCAACGGACACTCTGCTGGAAAAGCCTATGGCCGAAACGGAGCGCACCGATTTCATCCAGGGTATTCGCACCCAAACGGATAAGCTGGATTTTCTTTTTCAGGCGCTTGTGAAAACCTCCCGTCTGGAAACGGGCGTCATTCAGTTGGATATGAAACCGGGCTGCCTTTTTGATACTGTGGCTCAGGCCATGAGTGGGATCGTGTATGCGGCGGAGAAAAAACAAATCGCCGTGTCGGTGGACTGCCCGGAAGATCTCACCCTCTCCCATGACAGCAAATGGACAAGCGAAGCCCTGTTCAATCTGCTGGACAATGCAGTAAAGTACACCCCGGCAGGAGGAAACATTTCTGTATCGGTGATGGAATGGGAAATGTATGTGGAGGTCAAAGTCACCGACACCGGCAAGGGCATTTCCGAGAGCAACCAGGCGGCTATCTTCCGGCGCTTCTACCGGGAGGAAGAAGTACATGAGCAGCAGGGCGTGGGCATTGGCCTGTATCTGGCCCGTGAGATTGTGACGCGGCAGGGCGGCTATATCAAAGTGGTTTCAGAGCCGGGGCAAGGTTCTGCTTTCTCCATTATGCTTCCTGTGAAGTAAAGGACAACAGGCAGAAGCCTAGAAAGGAGCATTTTGAATATGAGTATTTTACAGACCATCGGCCTAAAAAAGTATTACGGCACAGAGCCGAACATCACCCGCGCCCTTGACGGCGTAAACTTCGACCTGGAGGACGGCGAGTTTGTGGCCGTTGTGGGAACCTCTGGCAGTGGCAAGTCCACCCTGCTTCACATGATGGGCGGGCTGGACACCCCCACTTCCGGCAATGTAATCGTCCGGGACAAAGAACTGGGGAAGATGAACGACGAACAGCTCACCATCTTCCGACGCAGAAACATCGGCTTTATCTTTCAGAACTACAACCTCGTCCCAATTCTGAATGTGTATGAAAACATTGTCCTGCCGGTGGAGCTGGATGGGGACACAGTAGATCAGAAGTTTATGAACGAAGTCGTTCAACTGCTGGGGCTGGAAGATAAGCTGAAAAATATGCCGGGCATTCTTTCCGGAGGCCAGCAGCAGCGTGTGGCGATTGCCCGCGCCCTGATTACCAAACCGGCTATTGTGTTGGCCGACGAGCCGACCGGCAACCTGGACAGCAAGACCAGCTCCGAAGTGTTGGGACTTATCAAGCGCACCAGCGCAGAGTTTAGGCAAACCGTAGTGATGATTACCCACAACAACGACATCGCCCGCCTTGCAGATCGGATTGTCCGCATTGAGGATGGAAAGATCGTGGGCTAAAGGAGGTGGCAGGCTATGACATGGCCTTTTGAAAATGATACCAGCGCCATTGAAAAAAAGCTGGCGAAAAGAAGTCTGAAAAGCGAAAAACGCCGAAACATGATGGTGATGATCTCTGTTGCGCTGGCTGCATTTTTGGTTTGCTTTACAGGAATTGTATCTACCTCTGTAATGCAAATACAGCGCAATCAGGTTGTCGATACTTACGAGGCCGTTTGGCTGGGAATTGACGAAACCGATATAGAAACCTTAAAAGAGCTGCCAGAGTTTGCCCGTGTGGGCGGTTACTATGCGCTCGGTCAGGAACACTCTGAACAGGGCTATCATGCGTCCTATGTATATTGCGACGAGGAAATGATGTATATTGCCCGCAACCAGATGAATTTGCTGGAGGGTCGTGTGCCTGAAAAAGCGAACGAGGTTGTGGTGAGTGAATATTTTCTATCCACTTATGGAAATAACGCCAAGATCGGGGAAACTGTCATTTTACATACAGACAGCTTTCACGGAGAATATACCGTAACAGGCATTATGGACAGCGTGGGAGAAAAAGAGGCAAATACCTGCGCTATCATTCTTTCAAAGGCAGCACTGACTGAATGGATAGGTTTTGATTCGGCGGGGTATCGTGCCTATGTGCATTTTAAAAATGATACGCAACTGGATGAAGAAACCATGACGGCTTATTGCCGGGAAATTGCCAGCAACTATGATCTGCCTCCTGTGGGAATGAACAGTACCTATTTAACTTACTACTCCAGGTCGATAGATTTTGCTGCTCTTGGCAGTGTCGCATTACTTGTTTTGGTTGGTGGATATATCGTCATTCAGAGTATCTTCCGTATCTCTATCAATGACAAGATAAAAAGCTATGGACAGCTTCGTACCATTGGCACAACATCAAAACAAGTCAGACGGATTGTGAAAAAAGAGGGGCGGCGGCTCGGCAGTATCGGTATTCTGGCTGGTGTGATGTTAGGCGTATGCGGCGGATTTATCCTGTTCCCCAAAGGTTTCAATGCTTTCTATTATGGGGTAGTCATTGTTTTAGCAGTGCTGATCAGCTGGTTTATGGTGTCCATTTCGATTCGGAAACCGATTAAAATTGCCTCAAACATTTCACCATTAGAAGCAGTACGCTTCTCCGCTGAACAGAAAACCATACACAGCCGGAAGAAAAATATCAAGCTCAACCCGGTTTCGATGGGCATTGCAAATTTCAAGCGTGACCGAAAAAAGACGATCAGCATTGTGGCCTCGTTAAGTTTAGGCGGTATTTTCCTTTTGATTATTGCATCTGCACTTTTGACAAGATCACCGGAACAGTATGCACGGCAATTCTACCCGGATGGTGATTATAAAATCTATATGGATTCAGATCAATCCGAAATAGAGCTGATGGCCGCAGGAAATCCTTTAAATGAAGAATTGAAGCTGGAAATCTTATCCATCGACGGCGTGACCGATGTAATTGAGAAAAGAGAAGCTATTCACGGAAAGGTTACAGCAGCAAATAGTAATTCCACAAGTGGAGCGTGTGATATTCTAAACGAAAAAAATTACCATGAAGCCGAACACGCTTTAATTGCTGGTTCTCTGCCAACGGGTGAACATGAGGTTGTGATTGGGCAGCTTATTCAGGAATACCTCGGAGATATAGAAATTGGCACAACACTTGAACTTTCTGTTGGACAAGAGGTTGTCCCCGTTACGGTATCTGGCATATTTGATACAAAAAAAGTTACAAACGGTCATGGAACTTTAGCAATGGATGCAACACAAATGTTCCTTTCCAGAGAATTTGCAGAGAAAGTCTTTCCTGAAATCGAGAACTTCAATTATTCATGGAGTATTGTAAGCGAACCTGAAAAAGCGCAAAGCGTAGAAAATGGACTACGCAATATTGTCGCAAACCACAGCAACATTTCATTAGATACATTTAGCATAAAAAAGGAGTATCAGGAAGCGCAAAATTCAGTCATATTCGGTGGTTTACAGGCACTTTCTTGGCTGATCTTCCTGTTTGGTGTTATCAATCTTATTAACACTACGCTTTCAAATCAGATTTCCCGCAAGAGGGAAAACAGCATTTTACGGTCTGTTGGTCTGACAGGAAAACAGCTCTGCCAGATGAACATTTACGAGGGGCTATGTTATGCGACCTTTGCTGCATTGGCAACCTTGATTGTTGGACTACCCATAGCAATCATCGTTAGCAGGAAGATAAGCATGGTGGCCTTTGCCGGTGAAATAGTTCCTTATCAATTCCCGGTTTTAGAAATGGGGCTTTTCATTCTGGTGCTGTTTGGGATGGAATTGATTCTATCTGTGTGGACGGTGAACAGGCAGAAAAAGCAATCTCTGATCGAGCAAATGCGTTCAATGGAATAACTTTAGGATGGGAGGTGGCAGGCTATGACATGGCCTTTCGAGTGTGTGAAGAAAAGTCTGTAAATACTAATCTTCTATGATAATGTTTGGGCTGAAATCTCCTGCTGGGATTCCAGCCCTTGTCTTATTTATACCAGCACATGCCGGGGCATGTCAAGAGCAGACGGAACATTCCGCCTGTTAATGAGGCTTTCCCAGAATCTATTCGGGCAGACGTCCTTCGTACATAATGCTTAATTCCCCATAAACCTGCCCCCAGTTCCTTAGCGGCATCGTCCATTTTTTTGTCGCCTCAAAGGTTGACAGATACAGGGCTTTTAACAGGGCGGTATCGCTGGGGAACACTCTCCTCTGGCGGTTTAACTTCCGGTACGTGGCATTCAGGCTTTCGATGGCATTTGTAGTATATATGACCTTTCGCACATCACTGGAAAATTTGAAGATGGGGGATATCGCATCCCAGTTCTGTTTCCAGCTTTTCATGGAGTTTGGATATTTTGTGCTCCATTTTTCAGTGACACGTTCCAATGCTTCCAGTGCTTTTTCTTCCGTTGGCGACTGGTAAATGGTTTTCTGTCCCTGTCTGCCACGTATTTCATGGTATTGCGTACCTGATGGACAATACACCTCTGGTATTCTGTCTGGGGATATGCTGTTGCGACTGCTTCTTTTATTCCGGTCAGCCCGTCCGCACAGATAATCAGGATATCCTTTACGCCTCTGTTTTTTAATCCGTTCAGGATGGAAAGCCAGTATTTTGCACTTTCATTTTCACCGACCTCAATCGTCAGGACTTCTTTGTATCCGTCCTGGCTGATGCCCAGTATGACATAGGCTGCAAGTTTACGGATTACGCCGTTGTCCCGCACAGAGTAGTGGATGGCATCTATGTAGAGTACCGGATAAACTTCTGAGAGGGGACGGTTCTGCCAGTCCTCAATCTGCGGCATGATCTTGTCTGTCACATCAGAGATGAATCCTTCAGAAGCTTCGAACCCGTAGATATCGTCTAAGGTTTCCGATATCTGGCGTGTGGTCATTCCCTTTGCGTACATGGAGATAATTTTCTGGTCAATATCGGAAATGTCCTTTTGCCGCTTTTTTACTACCTGTGGCTCAAAAGTGGATTTCCTGTCCTGTGGCACAGCGATTTCCATGCTGCCATAGCTGCTGTTGACCTGTTTCTTCTTGTAGCCGTTGCGGTAGTCGTCATTGTCGAAACGCTGGGACCTGCCATAGCCAAGATGGTCCTCCATTTCTGCTTCCATCATTTCTTTGATGGTTCCGCCGAGCAGGTCTTTTAAAGCGTCCTGTATGTCCTGGGTGGATTCAATGTCATACTCCTGCAGGAGCATCTGGATGATGTTCCGTTTTCCTTCTGTCATTTCAACTTTGTGTACATTTTTCTTTTCTCTTGCCATAATAAAAGGCCTCCTATGATTTTTATTTTATCATAGAAGACCAGGTATTTGTCTATTTTACAGAAAAAGTTTCACACACTCGGCCTTTCATCACATTCCTCTTTACAACTCATTCAGAAATTTCTGCAGCTTATCAGCAAATCTTCCGACATGTACACCATCTACAAAAGAATGATGTGCCTGAACAGACACCGGCATAATTACCCGTCCATCTTTTTCGTAATACTTCCCCCAGTCAAACAATGGTGTTGCATTATCCTTCTTGCCGGAATTGGTATGGGAAATGTGGGTATACGTTACCCAAGGCATAGGAGAACATTGAAATACATCATTACCAAGCGGTCCAGTAAAATATTCTTTTTGTTCTTCTGCGGTTTGTCCTGCCAATTCGATATATTCTTTCATCGTGTCCAGCATAGGAACATTAACTACCTTAAATAATTCTGTATCTTTGTTCAAATATGTAAAAGCAGTGTCAATCCTATCAAACAAAACAATATTGCCATCTAAGAAACGATAGCGAAATGCCTCAATCTCATTTGCACATTTACATACCGCATAAACGAACGCAAGTGTAAAAGAATAATTTTGCTTTCTGACCTGCTGCAGAAAATTAGTAATATCCACATCAAAAGTTACACAGAATGCAGGCTCAACACTGTTCCTAAAGACCATACAGTGCATAGTCCTTTCCCATGTATCTTCATCTATAACTTTGTATGTATTTGCCATAAATCTCTCCCTCCAATGTCTTACTTTCTTCTATAAAAAAGCAAAATCCGACGTTATTTATTAAAAACAGAAAAGGCTTTATTTTCATATGCCTGTAACTATTTTCTACTTGTCTTTTTCTATGTAATAACATCCTCCTGTATCTTATCTCTTTTCCCTATGTGCCGTTATGATGGTATAACTATGTGCATTCACAGTAATAACAAAGTTATCTACATTTACATACCAATTTTTCCCACTCCTTGTAATAATAGCATGAGCCGAGCCAATTTTTTCTTTACACCATGCCACAACATCTTCCGTATCTAATGACAGATTCTTTTTTATCCGTACAACACCTAACTCTGTAGTGTGCAACTTATCTAAATGCTTCAGCAGTTCCGCGTCTGAACCTGTCTCCTTTACCTCCCGGACAACGCGAGGACTTTCATCATTAATTGAAATTCCCAGATTGTATGCCTCCTCTAATTCTTTTCTCCCCTTAATATCTCCAATATCTTTCACACCTCTAACAAGAACCATTCCTGCATCTTCCAAATGAAAAAAATTCAGCACAAGCTGATACTGCAATTTAATTGCATCAAACAATTCCGGCAGGGTCGCTGCTCCCACCAACAACAATGCCAGCTTTTTTACCTGAAATTCATTTCTCATAGGTGTATGTAATCTATCAATAATCGCTTTTAATTCTGCACTAATCCCATAAAAATAAATCGGAGAGGCAATAACTATCATATCTGCAATCTTCAGTTTTTGATAAATTTCCGTCATACCGTCTTTCTGAAAACATTGATTTCCTTCCCTCGTAAAACACGAATTACAGCCGATGCAGGGATTTACCTTATAATCAGCAACGGAAACAATTTCAACAATATTATTCTTACCCGCCCCTTCTGCAAATGCCTGTGCAAGCAAATCTGTATTTCCGCCTTTCCGCATACTGCCAACAAAAACAATTATTCTGCTCATTCTCTCAGTCCCTCCTATGTATCTATAAACCTCTTAATCCCCCCCCAAAAGTAATTTTCATTTCTGCCCCCTTCCCATGAAGCATAATACCATTTTTGATAATTATCCAACCTACTCCTAAATTACCACAAAAGTGAAAAGCCTCCCTATTTCTCTACCACCACAGATTCTCCACTGGATAGGTCGCCATTCAGCCATTGCCATTTCTCCTGTAATGCAATCTTCCCATTTCCCAAAATATGCGGAATGCTGTGACACTTTCCAATCCTTACCTGCCTGTCTTTATTCAAATGTTGATAATGAAAATCCAGCTCTCCATTCTCAGCCACAATGCCAACCATGTGTCCTTTCAATACATCCCCGCCACTGTATTCTGCCCAAAACAAATCACTCTCCTGAAAATATTGGAATATCGTTTCTGCATCCACTTCCCCATTTTCCGTATTGCTTTGAGGCATAAAAATCTTACCATTATAATTTATCCCCCGCTTGCTGACTATGAAGCCTTTCTCCATTTCATCATAAATCAGAATATCTCCATGATCTGTCTCAATCCTGCAGGTTTTCTTCTCTTTATATCCACGCTTCAAATACATTTCTTTTGCCGCTAATGAGGAATCAATATGGACATGGCTGAATTTCTCTGAAATTTTTTTCTCAGCAAAGTCCATAAGCTGACTGCCATATCCATGAGATTGATATTCCGGCAGTACAAAAAGACGGTTTACCGCATTTTTCTGTAATGTCACAGTCCCTACCTTACGTCCGTCTTCTTCCAACAGCCACACGATCCCATTTTTAATATCAGATAAAACATTCTCTCTGCTGTGATGTTGCAGAAAAAAATCAACCACACCTGCTGCGTAATAATGAGAATATATCTCCGTAACGGTTTCTCCTGTAATCTGTAAGACACTTTCTAAATCTGAACTTTCTGCAAGCCGTATCATCTGTTCCCTCCAATCTATAATAAATTCCAAACCTTTTCATCATATGCCTCATTGCCACTGGGATTGTGATAAATTCTGGATTCTGTTAAAATATCTATATCTTCTATTGATGCTTTTTTGTTTATCAGATTCCTAAGTATTACCCCTCTATTTTCTTGCCAATAGCCCCACCTGCATATAAGACACCCATAAAATTTCCACCATACGAAAACCACAGTTCTTCAAAAGTTCAATAGATTCCGAAATCGTAACTGGAAAATAACTATAACCATACCGTTTGATATGTGAATCTGCCTCTTCCTCAGTCTTCCCATTTGCTATTTGAAACTGTTTCCAATGCTCTAAATATAATCTTTTACCCTCTTCACTGCCTGGTGCAAAATTTTCAAAAGAAATATAAATTCCATTTTCCTCTAAAGCATCATAACATTTTTTAATTGCTGTTGTACGCGCAGCCTTCTTAAAATAATGATTTACCTGCACTGCAGTCGCTATATCGAACATCCCTTGATATGGAAGGTCTCTAACATCACACTGTAGGAATTCTACCTTATCTCCATTGCAAAATGCTTCTGCCCTCTCAAGCATTTCCTTCTCCACATCAATGCACACCATTTTTTTGATATCAAAATTGTCAAGTGCCGTTCTAGCCATTTTTCCTGTTCCACATCCTACATCCAGCCATCTAAGCGACTGTAAATGAAACAATTTTACAATATCAACAATCTGCTGAACCATTTCCTCATAAAATGGTAATGTCATCTTTATCTGTTTATCATATTCCGCCGCATCAAAGGGGGTAGAATTTTGTTTCATACCATATCACCTCATTCTTTGGTCTTGACAATAGCATACATTAATTCATTAAAATTAGGATAATTGTGAGTAATTCCCTGTTCTATGATTTTGCATCCCTTCCTTCTCCACAACCGATTTCCAACATTTTAGAGGAATAATCGAAGCCATATTTTTTTATTGTATCACCAACAATTCGAGTCGCGTTTTCACCGAACCAATCAGACCACCAATCTAACATATATCATAACACTCATATATAAATTTCTCAATCAAAATGCGGAGCAGTTACTCACTCCGCACGAATTTCCATGTGTGTATTCATCTTCAATCAATCCGAACTCAATGGCACCACCAAACTATCCTACACACCCGATAATATCCGTAATGCCCGATAGTCCCTCTTCCTTCACATAGCGCTCCAGTCCGTCGATGATCTGCGTCGTAGCACAGGGGTTGAAAAAGTTTGCCGTCCCCACTGCCACCATCGTAGCTCCCGCCATAAGAAATTCCAGGGCATCCTCTGTGTTCTGGATCCCCCCCATGCCAAGTACCGGAATCTTTACCGCATGTGCCACCTGGTACACCATACGAACTGCCACCGGCTTCACACAGGGACCAGACATTCCTGCAGTTTTATTGGCAATGGCAAAAGTTTTTCTCGCCACATCAATCTTCATACCCGTCAGCGTGTTGATCAGAGAAACCCCGTCGGCCCCGCCTGCCTCCACCGCTCTCGCCATCTCGGTAATATCTGTCACATTGGGGCTGAGTTTCATGATGACTGGCTGTTTTGCCACCTGTTTTACCGCCCTGGTGATTTCCTCCGCCATCTCTGGCTTCTGTCCAAAGGCGATTCCTCCTGCCTTTACATTCGGGCAGGAAATATTGATCTCCAGCATATCTACCGGCTCCTCTGCCAGACGTTCTGCCACTTTCACATAATCCTCCTTGGAGCGCCCACATACATTCACGATCACCCTGGCATTCTTCTCTTGTAGAAAAGGAAGATCTCTCTGAATAAAGGTGTCGATTCCCGGATTCTGCAGACCGATGGCATTTAGCATGCCAGCATGGGTCTCCGCGATCCTTGGTGTGGGATTTCCCTCCCAGGGCACACTGGCAACGCCTTTTGTCGTCACTGCCCCCAGCCGGCCCAGATCCACGAACTCACTGTATTCCATACCCGAACCAAAGGTTCCAGACGCTGTCGTAACCGGATTTTTAAAGGGTATTCCTGCAAAATTCACTTCCAAACTCATATCATTCTCCCTCTCATTATCAATCGTCTATAGTTCTACTTCGGTAGACAAAAATACCGGGCCATCCTTGCAGACTCTCTTATTTTTTACCTTGGAATGGTCATCTATCTCTGCTGACTGGCAGACACAAGCCAGACATGCCCCCACTCCACATGCCATACGCTCTTCCATGGACAGATATGCCTTGATATCATGTTCCTGGGCAAAGTTTTTTACACCCCGCAGCATTGGCGTCGGTCCGCAGGAATAGATCACATCCACCCCGTCCTCCAGAAGCTTTTGCTCACTTATGGCGTCGATCACAGTTCCTTTCGTGCCTGTGCTTCCATCGTCCGTAGCTATAAACACTCCTCCGTATGCTTCAAATTCTTCCTTTAAAAACATGTCGCTGTCCCGGTATCCCAGCACCACTTTAGCGCTTCCACCAAACTGCTTTGCCAGTTCCAGCATAGGCGGAATGCCGATGCCGCCGCCGATCAGCAGCGGTCTCTCACCTTCCCGCTTAAATCCATTTCCCAGAGGCCCCATTACCTCGATTCGATCCCCGGAAGCCAACCGGGAGAATTCCTCGGTTCCTGCTCCCACAACACGGTACACCAGTCTCAGGCTCCCCGTTTCCCGATTCAGTTCACAGATACTGATGGGTCTTGGCAGAAGCCTGTCCTTCTCCTGGCAGTACAGAGACACAAATTGCCCTGGAAGGGCATATTTCACAATATCTGGTGCCTCCAGCCACAGGCTAAATACAGCGGGAGCCAGCTGTACTGACTCCCGGACACGGCATAGACTTTTCTGTTTACTCATATCCTGCTCCTCTTACTCGACACTACTCAAAGCATCATTTATCGTTTTTGCCTTCAGTGCTTCATCCGGAATCTTAAAGTCTTCCGCTTTGTTTACATTTTTGTAAGATATGGACATGTTCATATCCGAAACTTTCATCTCCATAGAATCCATCATCTCTTTTACTTCTTTTGCTTCATCCTCTGTAACCTCTTCCAATGCCTTTTCTTTTATATATTTCATGATCTCGTCGAACATCTTATTCATCATGTCGGTCATTGGATATTCCACGCGGCTGATCTCCTGTTTCTTTACATCCACATATACCGTAAGGGTTACATTCCCGATGCTGCTGGCTACTCTGTTCATAAGATCTTCATATTCTTTTGTGTCTACGGAATCACCTAACATCGATTTGACACTGGAAGTGCTTCCCTCTAACATGGACTTCATTTCTTCACCGTTTATTGTATAGTCATACACATTGTAGGTCGTTTCTCCCTCTTTCTTTTCTTCTTTTTTTGTATATTTTCCAATGTCTGCGCTCAGCTGATTGGAAAATGAATCCATACCAGAAGAAGCAAGAGCTGTATCCAGGTCACCCAGTTCCATCTTCGTCCAGGTTCCGTCTACTTTACTATAGATTACATATTTTTCATTTTCTTTCTGAATGTAAGACTCCATGAGTGAAGACTGTCCCATAGCTGACACTGAACCAGTCATTTTCATTTTCAATGGATCTTGGAACATCGTGCCCTTGATATCCATCTTCATATCCAGATCCTGGGATTCTTCTCCCATTTTCATAGACATCTTGCCTGTCATGCTGGCTTCTATCTCGCTGCTCTCAGCATTATTTATGCCAGTAACGGCAGACATCAGAATCTCCTCTTCGCTTTTTCCGCCACATCCGGTCAGACAACCGATAAACAGTGCAACACACATCATAAGTGCTAAAACCTTTGTTATTTTTTTCATAATAATAACCTCCTTTAACTTAAAAAATACTGTTTATGTCCTCTTTCATATTCAACGCAGCCTGTCTGGCTGCCTCGGCAAATCCTGCCTCTCCAAGCTTTTCGTAAGCAGGCTGCTTATATGCTGCAATAATCCCTCTGGAAGAATTCACGATAGCTCCCAAACCATCTTCGTTAAAATATGGAAGGAGATCTTTCGCAGTTCCTCCCTGGGCTCCGTAGCCAGGCACGAGAATATAAGTTCTTGGCATTACCTTTCTCATGATCCTGCCCATCTCAGGGTAAGTCGCGCCCACTACTGCTCCTACATAGCTGTAGGTGTCCCCCATGCACTCTTCTCCCCACTTTACCACCTGCTCGCCAACCAGCTCATACAGTGGTTTTCCATCGATTTTCTGATCCTGGAACTCTCCACTGGAGGGATTTGATGTCTTTACCAGAATAAACAATCCCTTTTTCTCCTCTTTGCACACCTCAACGAAGGGTTTGATCCCATCCACTCCAAAATAGGGATTCACCGTGATAAAATCTTCGTCAAATCCAGCAAGTTTCCTGCTTCCAACCTGTACTTTCCCGATATGTCCGGCGGCGTACGCAGCAGAAGTGGATCCAATATCCCCCCGCTTTACATCCCCGATGACCACCAATCCCTTTTCCTTACAGTAATCAACGGTTTTTTTAAATACCTTAAGTCCCGGTATGCCAAACTGCTCATACATAGCAATCTGAGGTTTCACAGCGGGAACGATATCACAGATGGCCTCCACGATCCCCTTGTTATACTGCCAGACTGCCTCTGCCGCTGCTTCCAGAGTTTCACCCTGTTCCCGGATGGCATTCTGCTGCAAATATTCTGGCACATAATCCAGCATGGGATCCAGTCCTACGACAATGGGTGCTTCCATCTTTTTTATCCTGTCAACCAGTACGTTAATCATCCTGTTTCTCCTTTCCAATCGTCTGTGGGCTGCTGTTTAGTCAGTTCGTCGATGCGGATTGGCGCCGTCGATCTATGCAAAAGGGTATACCACTGCCCCGCCCACGATGGTATACTCGATCCTGCCGGATACCTTTCTTCCGTGGAAAGGCGTGTTCTTCCCCTTTGATATAAACTCATTTTTGTCGATCACATATTCAGCGTCAAAATCCGCTATGGCGATATCCGCCGGCATCCCTGGTTCAAGCGAACCACCCTCAACACCCAGGATTTTGCAGGGACCGGTGCTCATCCGGCGTGCTAATTCCAGAGGTGTAAGAATTCCAGTCTTTACAAGCTCTGTCACTGCAAGAGAAAATGCGGTTTCCGAACCAACGATACCAAAAGGTGCCTCCGCTATGGACCGGTTCTTTTCTTCCTCGCTATGGGGGGCATGATCGGTAGAAATGGCTTCCATGATCCCGCTTCCCAATCCCCGCCTCAGCTTTTCTACATCCGTAGAAGAACGAAGAGGAGGATTCATCTTATAGTCTGCATCGTCGGAAGGGATATCTTTATCTGACAGTGTAAAATGATGTGGACACACCTCACCACTCACCGAAAGCCCTTCTTCCCTGGCAATGCGGATCATTTCCACACTGTCCTCAGTGGAACAGTGGCAAAGATGAAGTCTGGCGCCAGTTTCTTTTGCCAGCAGGATGTCCCGCGCCACAATCACATCCTCCACGGCATTGCTGATACCTCTTATCCCCAGTTCCTCAGCTCTTTTGCCGGCATTCATAGCGCCCTTTTCTACCATATTAATATCTTCACAGTGAGCAAATACTGGAATAGAAAGTCTCCTTGCCTCCTGCATTCCCTGCCGGTACAGGCTGGCATTCATCACACTTTTGCCATCCTCACTGATAGCTTTGATGCCTGCTTTCACCATACCTTCGATATCCGCTAGTTCTTTGCCTTTCTGACCTTTGGTCACGGCACCCACCGGATATACATGGATTGGACTGTCCTTCCTGGCAATCTCCAACACTTTTTGAACCATTTCCGGACAATCGGTAGGGGGATTCGTGTTTGGCATCGGGCAGACCGCAGTAAATCCACCCTTTGCCGCTGCCATCGTCCCTGTCTTTATGGTCTCTTTGTACTCATAACCAGGTTCTCTTAAATGCACATGCAAATCTACAAATCCGGGCATCACATATTTTCCCACCGCATCGATGACCTTCGTTCCAGCTGTCTCATATTCCTGCCGCTTCTCATCGGAAAACATGCCTCTGTCCGCAATCTTTCCATTGCTCACATATAAATCAGCGATCTCATCATACCCGCTTGCCGGATCCAGAAGATGTCCGTTTTTAATCAATAGGTTCAATAAACAGATCCACCTTTCCAAAGTCATCCAGATTGAAATTGCTCGTAAGCCCTGCTTTTTCAATATCTTTTACAACGGCTTCATTGGTGATCACCTCAGCCAGCTCTTCCTTTGTAACCCATTTACTGTCATTCAGATCTTCAGCAAGAACGACCTCTTCCGTCTGGGAAGAGCACTCAAAGGCAATGCCGAGACTGCACACCTCGCCCACTGTAAATCCCCATGTATAAAGAGGTTTATTTACATGAACATGAAGTCCGGCTTTTTCTTCCACTACCCTCTGAACGGCTTTCTCCGGAGTCTCCGAAAACTCCAGAACGCCATCTAAAAACTCCCACTGATATGGTTCAAAAATCCGGTCATCGTACCATTTTTCCACAACCAGATATTTCCCGTTACACTGTACGATACCCTTCACAAGAATTCGAAATTTATCCATCGCTGCCTCCTTTACTAAAGTAGTATATACGTTTCCATCATTTTTTCTGGATATAACCCTGTGCTTTTAAGAGTTCCGCGATCAGAACACCGCCTCCTGCTGCACCGCGGACTGTATTATGGGAGAGACCTACAAATTTCCAGTCAAAATGACTGTCCTCTCTCAAACGTCCGATACTCACGCCAAACCCATTTTCATAGTTTACATCCAATGCCACCTGGGGACGGTTATCATCCTCCAGATACTGGATAAACTGCTTTGGTGCATTGGGAAGTTCCAATTCCTGGGGAAGTCCGCGAAATTCTGTCAGTGCCTGGATCAACTCCTCTTTAGTGGGTTTCTTGGCAAAATTTACAAATACCGCAGCCGTATGCCCATCCAGAACCGGCACACGGATACATTGGGTGGTGATCAAGGGCGTTTCCGCCTTTTCAATCTTTCCATCCACTACCTTACCAAAGATACGCAGTGGTTCCTGCTCGCTCTTCTCTTCCTCACCACCGATATAAGGAATGATATTATGCTCCATCTCCGGCCACTCGGTAAAGGTCTTGCCTGCTCCAGAAATCGCCTGATAGGTTGTGGCCACTACAAGTGTAGGCTCAATTTTTTTCCATGCCGCCAGCGCCGGGGTATAGCTCTGGATCGAACAATTTGGCTTTACAACAATAAAGCCTCTTTTTGTCCCAAGACGCTTCTTCTGACTCTCAATCACCTCCAGGTGCTCAGGATTGATCTCTGGTACCACCATCGGTACATCTGGTGTCCAGCGATGTGCACTGTTATTTGAAACTACTGGTGTCTCCGTTTTGGCATATGCTTCTTCTATATCACGGATCTCTTCCTTTGTCATATCAACCGCACTAAAAACAAAATCCACTGCACCGCTGACCTCTTCCACATCATTTACATTTTTAACGACAATTTTCTTTACTGCTTCCGGCATCGGTGTCTGCATCTTCCAACGACCGCCCACTGCATCTTCATAGGTCTTTCCTGCGCTTCTCGGACTGGCTGCAATTGCCGTCACCTCAAACCAGGGATGATCTTCCAAAAGTGAAATAAATCTTTGTCCTACCATACCAGTACCACCAAGGATACCTACTTTTAACTTGTCGCTCATCTCTTTACCTCATTTCTCACTAATAATATCTGTTGAATCTTTACATAATTAAATACATGATACTACATTTTATAGAATATTTCAAGTTTTCAAAAGGAAAGAAATCCTTTGACTTTTATAAATAGATGTGTTATGGTTAGTAAGTATTAATATTTTAAGTTTTTAGGAGGCAATAACATGAAAGGTACAGTAAAATGGTTTAATGCCAAAAAAGGATTCGGATTTATCTCCGACGAG
>JAAVZE010000039.1 GCA_022791495.1 Eubacterium sp. | reverse complement strand
TGAGATCCTTGAGAAACTTGCCCAGTATGAGCTGACTCTTCTTGACTGGATCGAAGATCACAAAGGTTACCGCAAATATGTTGCTATCGCTGGCAAATGCTGGCCTGCATTCCAGACACAGTTTGGTTTCGTACCATGCTATGTAAACAGCCGTCTGACAGCAAAAGGCATTCCGGTATCCTGTGAGGTAGATATCTATGGCGCACTTTCCGAGTTCATCGGAACAGTAGTAAGCCAGGATGCTGTAACCCTTCTCGACATCAACAACTCTGTACCACAGGATCTGTACGATGAAGATATCAAGGGCAAATATGCTAACTATACACTGAAAGATACATTTATGGGATTCCACTGCGGAAATACCGCTTCCAGCAAGCTGTCCTTCTGTGAGATGAAATACCAGAAGATTATGGCTCGTTCCCTTCCGATCGAAGTTACCAACGGAACACTGGAAGGTGATATCGTTCCTGGAGACATCACATTCTTCCGTCTTCAGAGTACCGCAGATACCAAACTTCGCGCTTACATAGCACACGGTGAAGTACTTCCGGTTGCTACAAGAAGCTTTGGTGCCATCGGTATCTTTGCTATCCCAGAGATGGGAAGATTCTACCGTCACGTACTGATCGAAGGCAACTATCCACATCACGGTGCAGTTGCATTTGGACATTTCGGAAAGACACTGTACGAAGTATTCAAATATATCGGCGTAGATGTAAATGAGATCGGATACAATCAGCCGGCAGGCGTTCGCTATCCGACAGAAAATCCATTTGCATAAGTACATGCAGTTGAATTATCGTTTGTAATAACATGCCAGCGGCCCTGAGGTCGGCACCTCGCCCCTCTCGGGCCGTTGCTTTTTTATAGCTGTCTGGCATTATGACTGCTCACTGCCGGCAGTTATTTCTTAACATAAAGTTTATAGGAGGATTTATATGTATTACATAGGTGTTGACCTCGGTACATCCGCAGTAAAGCTTCTTCTTATGGAGGCAGACGGATCGATCAAAAACATTGTCTCAAAAGAATATCCCTTGTCTTTCCCCAATCCAGGCTGGTCAGAACAGAGCCCTGAGGACTGGTGGAATGCTGTGGTTGCAGGGATCAAGGAACTGACAGACGGTTTCGATGCTTCCCAGGTGGCAGGCATCAGTTTTGGCGGACAGATGCACGGACTGGTGATTCTGGATGCGGATGACAACGTGATCCGTCCGGCGATTCTCTGGAATGACGGACGTACCACAAAAGAAACCAACTATCTGAACGATGTCATCGGCAAGGACAAATTGTCCCAGTACACAGCAAATATCGCTTTTGCCGGTTTTACGGCGCCAAAGATTCTCTGGGTAAAGGAAAACGAACCGGAAAACTTTGCAAAGATTGCAAAGATCATGCTTCCGAAAGATTATATTGCCTATAAAATGACAGGCGTTCACAGCTGCGACTATTCCGACGCTTCCGGCATGCTTCTTATGGACGTAAAGAACAAATGCTGGTCAAAGGAAATGATGGAGATCTGCTCCGTAAAAGAAGAGCAGCTTCCTAAGCTTTTTGAGAGCTACGAGATCACAGGAGCTCTAACAGATTCAGCTGCCGCAGAGCTGGGACTTACCACCGCATGCAAGATCGCAGCCGGCGCCGGAGACAATGCCGCTGCTGCTGTCGGAACGGGAACTGTAGGCGACGGCGGATGCAACATTTCTCTCGGAACTTCAGGAACCATCTTTATTTCCAGCAAGGAGTTCGGTGTGGATAAATTTAATGCCCTTCATTCCTTTGCCCATGCCGACGGTAATTATCATCTTATGGGCTGTATGCTCAGTGCTGCTTCCTGCAACAAGTGGTGGATGGACGATATCATCGGCACGAAAGATTACCCGGCAGAGCAGAAGCCGATCACCGATGACAAACTGGGCGAGAACAACGTTTATTATCTCCCCTATCTCATGGGCGAGCGTTCTCCCCATAACAATCCGGATGCCCGTGCCCTCTTTATCGGCATGTCCATGGACTCCACAAGAGCGGATATGACTCAGGCAGTTCTGGAAGGTGTGGCATTTGCCATCCGTGATTCTTTTGAAGTGGCTAAGGATCTCGGCATCAACATCACAGAGACGAAGATCTGCGGCGGCGGTGCAAAGAGTCCGCTCTGGAGAAAAATCATCGCTAACGTTCTCGGCATCAAGGTAAACATCATCGAGAGTGAGGAAGGGCCTGGTCTTGGCGGCGCCATGCTGGCTGCCGTTGCCTGCGGAGAATACGCTTCGGTGGAAGAAGCTGCTGCTAAGATCGTCAAAGTCATCGACTGTGTGGAGCCGGACGCTGCTCTCACAGCTAAGTATGATGCAAAATATGCTAAATTCAAGGAAATCTATCCGACGGTAAAGGATCTGTATGATACGTTAAAGGCCTAATGTGATACGCCTTAACCCCAAACAGGAATCTCCCGCAGAACCCGGTGTTTATCTGGGTTTCTATGGGAGATTCCTGTTTCATGGTGATTTCAAGAATTCTTCTTTGCTAATCTATGTCATCCCAGTGTTTTGATCTTTACCTTTTTTATCGTTTTTACATTTTGGGGAGGTGTTATCTTTTTCAGTTTTGAACATGAACCAAATGATCCCAGGGGTTCCGTGTGTGAGAAAGATTATAATCGAAAAATCATATACGCATAGCAAAGAGGTGGCAGGACACAATGATATGAAAGGGTATTTAGTTGTGCGTCTTGTATTCTTCGGATAAACGAAATATAATATATCATAATGGAAGTGCAAGACGGATTATATAACTACAAAGGAAGCCGCTGTAAAATTGCCGGTTTCAGATAGACGTATTCTGCAATATTGTAATACAGGGCGTATTGTCGGGGCTGAAAAAAATGGGGAATACTTGGCTTATTTCCAAAAGTGCTGAAAAACCTGCTGACAGAAGATTCAAGGACAAGGCGGGTAAAATCGCAAAATAAAGGAAGGATGCTGTTAATTGAATAAATATAAAATTATGCTTGTTGATGATGAGCCTGATATATTAGGCTTGCTTGAAAAAGCTCTAAACATAGAGGGATTCCACAATATTTCTAAAATTGAAAATGGGATTTCCGCTGTATCCATGTGTAAGGAGATTAAGCCTGACATTATTATTTTAGATGTTATGCTGCCGGATATAGACGGATATGAAGTGTGTAAACAAATCCGGGAGTTTTCCCATTGTCCAGTATTATTTCTTTCTTCCAAAAATGATGAATTGGATAAAATACTTGGCCTGGCTGTTGGTGGTGATGATTACGTCACAAAGCCATTCAGCCCAAAAGAAATAGCATATAGGGTAAAGGCACAATTACGCCGTGCGGAATACAGACAAGTTCCAATACAAGATTTCTCTATTAAAATTGGTGAGCTGATGATAGACACTGACGGCTGCAGGGTAATGAAGAATGGTAAGGAAATCGGATTAACTGCACGGGAATTTGAGATATTACGGTATTTGGCTGAAAATTTAGGACGGGTAATCAGCCGTGAACGTTTATATGAAGCTGTTTGGGGTGAGGACAGTTTTGGGTGTGATAATACGATAATGGTACACATCCGTCATTTGCGTGAAAAGTTGGAGGAAATTCCTGCAACGCCTAAATATATTATCACGATGAAAGGCTTAGGCTATAAGTTGGTAAATCCATATGAAAAATAGAAAGAAACAAAATCCATTTTTACAAATATTCATTTTAGTGTCAGCATTACTTCTTATCACTGTTATTATTGTAATCGGAATGTTCTACTACATTTTTGGAATAACTGAGCCAGAAGGTTTGAGCTTAGCATCATGGCCAGATAGGTTTACAGACAATTTTACTGTATGGATGGAGAATAATAATGGCGATGTCAAAATAGAAGAAATAGGGCTTGAGCGGTTAGATGAATATGGGCTGTGGCTTCAGATCATTGATGAAACAGGACAGGAAGTTTTTTGCCACAACAAACCTGATGATTATCCAGCCAGATACTCTGCCTCTGAATTGATTTCACTTAGCACAAGTGCTTATGAGCACGGAAATACTGTTTTTGTGAATAGCTATGAAAATTCTGGAAAAACGTGGAGCTATTTGATTGGATTTCCTTATGCAATAGGAAAACATATGCTTTACTATAATGGAGAGAATGTGGGACGGCTTTCGCCGTTGTTCCGCATGGGAATCATATTCTGTTTGAGTGCTGTCATTTTGTTTGTGATTTTTTATGGCTTTTGGCTCACCGGACATCTTGGAAAGATAGCAAAAGGCATCCGTAATATTTCGATGCGTTGCTATACTATGCTGCCTGAAAAGGGTGTTTTTGGAGAAATTTATGGAGCACTTAACAAGATGGATGCAGAAATCCGCCACAGCGATAAGGTGGGGCTGGATACGGAACGAATACGTAGGGAGTGGATTGTCAATATTACGCATGATTTAAAAACACCGCTTTCGCCTATTAAAGGCTATGCGGAATTGCTTATGGAAAGTCCCATTTCTGACAGTGAAACGATACAGGAATACGGTGGAATAATTTTAAAGAATGTGAACTATACAGAAAGAATGATGAATGACTTAAAGCTGACCTATCAGTTGGAATCAGGTGCAGTACCATACTATCCACAGATGGTACGACTTGTGCGTTTCCTAAAAGAACTGGTCATTGATATTGTAAATGACCCTGCCTATGCTAATCGCAGTATTGAGTTTGAAAGCAATGTGCAGGAATGTGAGATTTGCATGGACATTGATTTGTTCCGCCGTGCCGTGAATAACCTTATCATTAATGCATTGACGCATAATCCACCCGAAACAAAAGTAACAATCAGTATAGACACAGACTCGAAAAGGGGAATATTGGTTTGCATTTCTGATAACGGAACAGGTATGAGTGACAAGGAGCAGTCAGAACTTTTTAACCGATATTACAGAGGGACAAATACGAAAGAGAAACCAGAGGGGAGCGGTCTTGGACTTGCGATTGCAAAACAGATTATAACATTACACAATGGAAATATTGCTGTTAAAAGCAAACGAGGGGAAGGAACACAGTTTACGATTGTTCTTCCTTTGGGGAATCAATAACTTAAGGTTTCATTGATATTGCCGAATGGCACGTGTACCCTGGAGGGTATGGAAGTATCTTAAGATTAAATTAAGATGCAAAAAAGCACTGCCTAAGATAGATGATTTATGCTAAATGCTAGGTCATCTATTTTTTGTGCGAGTAATGGTCCTAAGTGCCAGTGGCACTTGCTCAGGACGGACCGAAACGAAGTGAAGACCCAAGCGGTCATGCTTGCATGGACATTAGGCGAATATCGCAGTCAGTGAGGCGGTAGCCGAACGGTGCCTATAAAAATAAATTAGGAGGTTCTGTATGGAATTACAGTTACAAGATTTAAGAAAGCAGTACGGAACAAAGTGTGCTGTCAATAATGTAAGTGCCATTTTAGTACCGGGAGTATATGGGCTGCTCGGTGCAAATGGTGCAGGTAAGACAACGCTGATGCGGATGATATGCGGTGTTCTGAAACCAACGTCGGGCAGCATCAGTTTCAATGGAAAAACAATCGAACAATTAGGCGAGGGGTATTATGCCCATTTAGGATATATGCCGCAGGATTTTGGTTTTTATCCTGATTTTACCGCCCGTGAGTTTATGCTGTATATGGCAGCAGTGAAAGGGCTTGATAAAAAGCAGGCAAAAAAACGAACAGAGGACTTGCTCCATATGGTAAACCTATCCGATGTGGCAGATAAAAAAGTGAAGTCCTATTCTGGTGGGATGAAACAGCGTCTTGGAATTGCACAGGCAGAACTGAACAGCCCATCTGTCTTGATATTGGATGAGCCTACGGCAGGGCTTGACCCAAAAGAAAGAGTGCGCTTTCGCAATCTTATTTCAGATTTTGCGAAAGAAAAGATTGTTATTCTATCCACGCATATCGTTTCTGATGTTTCTTATATTGCAGATACGATTTTGATGATGAAGCAGGGGCGTTTTCTCTTGCAGGAGGGGATGGGTACGGTTACAGACAGTATCAAAGGCAAGGTGTGGGAACTCTTAGTTGATGAAAGGGCGGCTGCGGAATACAACAGGAAATTTTCTGTTGTAAATCTTCACCACGAAAACAATATGGTGCGGTTACGCATGATAGAGGAAACTGCTCCGAGGGAAGATGCCCAGATGGTAGAGCCGAGCCTGGAAGATTTATTTTTGTACCATTTTGGTGAAGAAACAGAAAAACAGGAGGAGAGGTAATATGTTGGTAAAATATGAGTTTTTAAAAATACTGCGTAAAAAATCTACTTTAATTGTGATGGCGGTCAGCCTGCTTTTAACAGGGTTTCTTTTCGGGCTGCCTATTATGCAATACCAAACCTACAATCAGGACGGTGTCATAAAGGGGATGGATGGTATTGCTTATGAAAAGGAGCAGTATGCGGATTTATCAGTTCCTTTGACCGAGGAGTATGTTGCCGAAACAGTCCGAGAAGTGCAGGGGCTTTTTGAAAACCCTGATAATGTCGGATATGACGGAAATGAGCGGTTTTTAATCGGCGCTGCCTATTGGGATGGAGTTGCACCAAGGGAAAAACTGCTTAACCTGATTGCAAACACTTACAGTAAGCCAAATGAAATTTGGGGATATAACAATCTTTTTGATTTGGATATAAAAGAGTCCTTTTATCAGACGATGGAAGGAAAGATAGAAACCCTGCTTGATAATCCGTCCCGCACATTATCCAATGAGCAAAAAGGATATTGGGGCAGTATAGCGGGCAAGGTGGACACGCCGCTGCAATATGGATATTACGAGGGATGGGAAGTTATTATAAGCAGTTTTGAGCTTTTGATGTTCGCATTATTGGCTATCTGCATTGTGGTTGCCCCTGTTTTTTCTGGTGAATATCAGGCGGGGACAGATGCGGTAATTTTATCTGCAAAATATGGAAAAACAAAACTGATCACGGCGAAGATAGCAGCATCGCTTTTGTTTGGAACGGCTACATTTATACTCCATATTGTTGTGGCGTGCGGATTGCCGCTTGCAGCGTTTGGGATAGATGGATGGAATCTGCCATTGCAAATTGCAAATACGACAATTCCGTACCCATTCACATTTTTACAAGCTGTTCTTATCAATATTGGAATTATTTACCTCGTACTCCTTGCTATGATTGGGTTGACACTCCTTTTGTCTGCAAAAATGAAAAGTCCTTATCTTGTGCTGATTATCCTTGTTCCCATACTGTTTATTCCTATGTTCCTAACGCCAAACGGAACAACAGGGGCATATAATCTGACTTTGTTTTTGCTGCCCTACCGCTCAATAATGCCAGAATTTAGCAAGTATATTTCATACCAATTTGGCAGCATGGTTTTGGATACGCTTACTATAAGGGCATTTTTATATGTTTTTTTAACAATAATTATGTTGCCATTAGCAAGATTAGGAGCTAAGAAACATCAGGTTGCGTAAGGAGGCACAGTATGAAAAAGAAAAAGTTAATGACTATAGGCATTATAGCTGCGTTGGTAATTGTTGTTGGTGTAATGGCGGTGATTAGCCAGTACCCAAGATGGTCTGAAAAATCATTTGAAGCTATTGTTCAGAAAACTGTTACTCAGCCTGATGGAGATATTCGTCTGATTGTTGAACGAACAACAGAAATCTACGGCAGTCCTGTCAATTCGCTTGGTATTAGTGAAGATACAAAACTGCTTGGTAAAGACGGAAAAGAACTGTTAATTAACGATTTACAACAAGGAAATGTGGTTGCAGTAACACTCAAAGATGCATTTACAGAAGAAACACCCTACTATTATCCGACAGTATATGAGATAAAAATTATCGACAATGATAAATAAAATTTAGGAGCAATATATGCCCCTAATACTCCTTATTGAAAACTGAGCCTATGAACTGTGAGGTTTCCCACAAGTCCATAGGCTCTTTCTGTTGTCTGAGATTCAATTTTCTTGTAACAAAGGCAAGGTTATCTTTACTGCAAATCCGCCATGAGAGCTATGCTCAATCGTAGCAGTACCGTTGTGCGATGTCGCCACCTGCTTTACGATAAGCAAACCTAAACCGTGGCGTTGCTCCGTGGTATTGGTATCACAGACCATATAATGCGGTGCGTTATTGAGCTTTTCAATCTGTTCGTCAGAAGCACCTTTGCCGTTATCTTCAATGCAGATGATACAATCCTGTTTATCTGTCTGAACAGAAACGAAAATTGAGCAACCGTTTTCGTTATGGTTTATACAGTTTTGTATAAGGTTTGAAACAGCCCGTTTTATCAACTCTTTGTCAGCATTGATGAAACAAGCCGAAATGTTTTCGTCTGTTTCCCATTCGATAGGGAACTTATTGTCTATGTCGGTATTGATAAAATCTACTAAGACCTGCCTTACAATCGCAACAGCGTTTTCCTGCTTTTCCACAAGCGGCTGCATATTGTACTCAAGTTTAGAAGCCAGATTGAGGTCATTTATTAGATTTCTCATTCGTTCGCTTTGCTTGCGTATGGCAGTTGCCTTTTTGCGTTCATTCTCCGACAAATTAGTATCGTTTTCTAATTGCCCTGCATATCCCATTACCATTGATAAAGGTGTCCTAATGTCGTGAGAAACTCCTGCAATCCAATTTGCCCTTGCAGTTTCTTTCCTGCGGAGCTGATTATTTTGAGATTGTAAAATCTCTGAGGCTTTATTGATATTCATTGCAAGCTCAGATAACAACCCCTTTTCTTTAATATATACAGGGTCTCCCATTGGTAGTCTTTGTATGCCGTTTACAATCGGTTTGATTGACTTCAGTAGTTTAGAATTTGTACACACATAAATTAAAAAAATAATTGCAGCATTGATAGCTAAAACAGACAGAGCAGTCTGCGGCAAACTGGCAATCAGTTTATAGTCCCAGCTTGGCCACATATGTTTCCAAAAGCTATCTTTGGGATAGCCCAATACAATAAGGCCATCGTCTGTTTCACCCGTAAAGGTTGGGTATCCATCTATATATCCACGAGTTAGGCTGGCTATATCCGAAACTGTATAGGAAAGAGGTATAGTTTCTGGTAAATTAGCAGTCTGCCATATTACTTGCTTTGTTTCGTTATCTATGAAAATTGCCCAAGTATTAGAATTTTTAAGTTCGAGAGAGACCGCTTCGGGTAGAGCATACCTTCCATCATCTGTCTGTTGTAGAGCGTCTGCAACCTCTTCGGCAGTTTTCCACGGATAGGCATTGGGTGCTTGTCTTGCGGTAAAAACAACAAGCAAAACGACATTCACTACAAGAAGCAGTACGCAGCTAAGAAGCATAATGCCAACATATCGGCGTATCAGTTTAGGAACACTCTTCATATCATTTTCCACCTATTATCAGTTTGTACCCCAAGCCCTTGACCGTAATTAAGGATACAGGACGAGAGGGATTTTCTTCTATTTTTTCCCGAATACGCCGGATGTGCGCCATAAGGGAATTTTCATAGCCGAACGGATTATCGCCCCACGCAGCCTCACATAGAGCGTCAATTGTAACAATTCGACCCGTATTACGGTACAAAGCAGTTAAAATCTCGTGTTCTTTTGCTGTCAACGGAATATGTTCACTGTTTTTTATTACTTCAGCCCGTTCAAAATCTATTTCACTATTTTGAAGCCTCACAAGGGGATTTTCTTCTTTATAGCTTCTTCGCAAAATTGCCATAACACGGAAAAGCAACTCTTTCGGCAAAAAAGGCTTTACGATATAATCATCAGCTCCCAAGCCGAAGCCCTTAAATTTATCATCGTCCTCACCACGGGCAGTTAAAAATAAAATGGGATAATCGGCTTTGCTTTTCAACTGCTCCATTAAGGAAAACCCATCTCCGTCTGGTAGCATTACATCGAGTATCGCAAGTTCTGGATAATAGCTTTCAGCAATCTCGATAGCAGATTTTACATTTCCTGCCGTCTTGATATTTGCAAAACCGTCGTCGGTTAAAATAGATACAACCATATCTAAAAGCTCCTGCTCGTCATCTACAAGCAAGATGCGTTTATTTTTAAGGTATTCATATTCCATAAAACCACCTACTTTCTACCTGTGATTATAACATAATTCTTTGGCTTTTTCCATTGTGCGAATAAATGTAAGGTAGATGTAAGGTAAAGAGAATGTTGACACAAGGTTGATATTATAGAATAAAGCTAAACGAGAAAGGAGTAAATATATGAACATCATTGAAACAAAAAACTTAACGAAGTCTTATGGGGACTTTACCGCCGTATCTAATGTTAATCTGCATATCCCGAAAGAAACAGTTTACGGTTTTCTCGGTCCGAACGGAGCAGGAAAATCCACAACTATGAAAATGTTTCTCGGATTGACAAAGCAAACAAGCGGTTCCTTTGTAATTGACGGCAAGAGATTTCCCGAAAACCGAGTTGAAATCCTGAAAGAAGTCGGTTCTTTTATAGAAGCTCCTGCTTTTTACGGTAATTTAAGCGGGGAAGAAAATCTGGAGATTATCCGCAAGATTTTAGGCTTGCCGAAATCATCTGTATCGGAAACGCTTGAGCTTGTCGGACTTACTAAATATAAGAAGCGGCTTGCAAAAAAGTATTCGCTTGGTATGAAACAGAGATTAGGACTAGCAAGTGCCTTGATTGGAAAACCACCTATTCTCATTCTCGACGAGCCAACTAACGGGCTTGACCCTGTTGGCATTCATGAAATCAGAACACTTATTCGTTCTTTGCCGCAGAAGTTTGACTGCACCGTATTGGTATCATCTCATTTGCTATCCGAAATTGAATTGATGGCAGACAATGTAGGCATTCTCAATCACGGTCATCTGCTATTTGAAGGGACACTTGAAGAACTGAAATTTGATGCAACGGTGAAAGGTTATCCTACTGATAATTTGGAAGATACTTTTCTTGCTTTAATTGATGCTGACAACAGGCAGAGGGGCGGTGCAAGATGAGTTTTTCTTTGGAATGTAAAAAAGTGAAACGGTCGGGGTTTGTGCCTGCTTTCTTAAGCGGAGGACTTTTAGCGGCAATCGTGCCTGTCCTTAATATGGCAGTCCGTTCAGAAAACTATTTGGGACTTAACGCTACGCCTGTTCAGATTTTGCTGGATGCGAATTGGCAGATGATGTCGATGCTCAATATTCTGCTTATTGTAGCAGGAGCCTGCTTGATGTATCACACGGAATATGCTGATAACGCCATCCAGAGAATGTGTACGCTACCAATTAAAGAAAGCAGGCTGTTTTTCAGCAAAGTCACTTTAACGGCGCTTATGTGCATTATAATGCTGGTAATAGAAGCAGTAAGTATTGCTTTTTGTTCGTACCACTGGTTGGACTTAACCTATGAAGTATGGGTAGAAATAATGAAAAGCTTTGGATATGCATTGCTGTTAATGCTTCCCCCGGCATTCGTTTCGCTATTCATTGCATCGGCATGTAAGAATATGTGGGTGTCCCTCGGTATCGGTGTTGTGTGTGTATTTACAGCGACAATGTTACCTGCAAAGAACTTTGTCTTATCACTGTTTCCATTTGCGCTTCCATTTCAAATATTTGCAGGTACAGCGGAAAATATCGCCTGCGATTTTATGATTGCCGCAACAGTTGAAATCTTTATCATTGGAATTGCAGAAGTCTTATTCTTAAAGATCAGGAGGTCATTAGAATGAATTTTTTATCACTCGTCGGCATTGAGTTCAAAAAAATACGCCGTTCCAAAATCCTTTTGATTTTGACGGTTGCTACCATTATTCTTTGGCTTCCTTCTATCTTTAATGCCAATTTGAATTTTAGAATGCAAGTAGAGGGTATTTCACCCGAAAACAACTTTTTTATACAAGGTTTTATGGGAATGTCGTGGTTTATGTTTCCTGCAAGTATGGTTGTAGGTACGGTTTTGCTGAATATGACAGAGAGAAGCAACAAGGGTATTTTGAAAATGCTGTCCCTGCCAATCGCTACTACCCAATTATGTTTGGCAAAATTTGTTGTCTTACTTTCACTGGCAGCATTTCAAATATTGATGACCGTTAGTATGTATTTTGTAAGTGTTGGAATAGTCTCACTAACACAAGATTACAATTTCATTCTACAGCCATTATTTGTTCTCAAGGAAGCAGGACTGATTTTTATATCGTCAATTCCGATGCTCGCATTTTTCTGGCTTCTGTCAGTATGTATTCAGACACCTATTTTTTCCATTGGGGTAGGGCTTGCTTCGATTGTTCCATCGGTTTTGATGATAAACACGAAGATATGGTTTGCCTATCCAATGGCTTATCCGTTCTTTGTGATAACGGCTGAGTATGGGAAGTTAGCTTCTAACCTTACAACTGCACAGGTTGAACTCATTCCATGGATACCTGTTGCCGTTGTTATTACAATCTTATGTTTAGGCATTTCCTGTCTTCGTTTTGGGCAGGCTGAAAGGAGATAATCATTATGAAAAACAAAATTTTAACCGCTATCAGTACCATTATGCTTTTTATCCCGTGGACAATTCTTCCTCTCAGAAGCAAGTTTCAATGGGCGTTGGATTATGCAGACATTATGATTTCCTGCTATGCTGTGTTTATGATTTGCAGCGGAGTATTCACAATTCTTTCCTATGTTAAGGCAAAAGCGCAAAACAGCTTAATGAAGGTATGCTTAGTTGTAAACAGCCTTTACGCTGTTGGAGGTATTGCGGCGTTCGGAATGATGCTTCTGCCGAAAATTATGTAAGGAGAAAACTTTTTATGGAAAAGACAAAATTAGCTCTATCTTTGATACTGGTATTGTGCTTGACTTTTTGTGTTGCAGGATGCAGTTCTAATCACGATACCAGTCGTCTTTCCGGTACTGGTACAGCTTGATGTCATAGGTTTTTTTGAACTCTGCCTCCTCTGGGAAATGGATCTGCATGCCGAAAGTTTCACACTCCCTCATTTATTTTTAACGGACAAAACATGGACACCCGGCTCTGCCGGAACGCCCATGTTTTTATTAATCAGATATTAACGTGTCAGCAGAAACAACACGCACCTGCTAACTCAACGTAGCTGCATAATCATTGAAGACATAATCCATAATGGATGCCGTTCCCACAATCTCACATCCATAGATATTATAATCCTCCATCTCCTGCTGACGCACGATGCGCACCACACAATTCAATGCACCACTGTCACAGAGTACAAGCCTGGCATTGAAATAATATCCCACCGGCAGAACGCTTTGGGTCTTAAATCCGATCCCCACCTTGGAAACATCAAACACCTCGATGGGTGCATTAATATTTTCTACTTTTACATGATCCTGTTTAAACAATGAAGAAATCTCCAGCTCCAGCTTCGCCGGCCATCTCTTTTCTCTTCTCATCTCAATCATGACTAGTCCCCCTTCGCCTCCGAAAACAGCATTCTTAGAGCTGTCTAACATTCAAATTAATGATTCTGGGTCCAACATATATGATCCCCAACTGTTACTACTATTATCTCTTAGAAACTGCTTTACGTCAACAACTTTCTTGAACAATCTGAAGGACTACTGTAATGCAGTTATCAACGAACCGTTACGCTAACAATTCTTTGAGGATCTGGTTTACCATTCCCGGATCCGCCTTGCCCTTCATCGCTTTCATGGTCTGTCCCACCAGGAAACCGATGGCTTTGGTCTTTCCTGCCTGATAATCCGATACCGACTGTGGATTTTCAGCAATCACTTTCTCTATCGTTTCCCGGAGCGCACTCTCATCGCTGACCATCCTCAATCCATTTTCCTCCACATACTGCTCTACATCAATATCTTCAGAAAACATTTTTTCAAATATTTCCTTCGCCACAGTAGAGTTAATGGCATTCTCATCGGTCAGTTTAATGAGCGCCGCAAGGTTCTCTGGCGTGAATGTGATATCCTCCGGCTCCATCTCCTTCTCCTTTAAGAGACGCATGGTCTCCACCATAAGCCAGTTGGATACCTTTTTCGCATTGTGGCAGATTGCCGTGGCCGCCTCGAACATATCTGCCAGACTCTTTGAACTGGTAATAATGTTGATATCGTATTCCGGTATGTCAAATTCTTCCTTATACCGTGCCGCCTTTTCCTCTTGAAGCTCCGGCTGGCGCGCCTTCACCTCCGCGATCCACTCATCGCCGATGCTGACAGGCACCAGATCGGGATCGGGAAAATAACGGTAATCCTGGGCATCCTCTTTGGAGCGCATCGCAAAGGAATATTCCTTATTATCATCCCAGCGTCTTGTCTCCTGAATTACCTTTTTTCCCTCCTCGATCAGTTCAATTTGACGTGCCCGCTCTCCCTCGATGGCTCTGGATATCGCCTTAAAGGAGTTCAGATTCTTCATCTCGGTACGGGTTCCAAACTCAGCTGCCCCCGCCTCACGGACAGAAAGGTTGACATCCGCCCGCATAGATCCCTCATTGAGCTTACAATCCGAGGCTCCCAGATACTGAATGGTCATACGAAGCTTTTCCAGATAGGCGATGACCTCTTCGGCACTTCTCATATCCGGCTCAGACACGATCTCGATCAAGGGCACCCCGGAGCGGTTAAAATCTACCAATGAGCAATCCTCCCAGTCGTCATGCACCAGCTTTCCAGCATCCTCTTCCATATGAATCTCATGGATCCCAATGGATTTTTTTCCTGCCGCAGTCTCTATATCCACATGTCCATCCCGGCAGATCGGCAGATACAGCTGGGATATCTGATAGTTCTGTGGATTATCCGGGTAAAAATAATTTTTCCTGTCAAATTTACAGTACTGGGTGATTTTACAGTTAGTGGCAAGTCCCACTGCCATGGCATATTCCACCACCTGCTTATTTAATACAGGAAGAGATCCCGGCATCCCGGTACAGACGGGACAGGTGTGTGTATTGGGTGCGCCGCCAAACTCCGTGCTGCAGCCGCAGAATATCTTTGTCTTTGTGGCAAGTTCTACATGAACTTCCAGTCCGATCACTGTTTCATATTGTTTTGCCATGATTTCCCCTCCTTTTATTGTTCCTGTGAGCGATTCTGCTCAAATGTATAAGCTGCGCGAATAATCTTTTTCTCCTGAAAACAGTCCCCGATAAGCTGCATTCCGATAGGAAGCCCCTTGTCATCTTTCCCACAGGGAAGACTGATTCCAGGAAGTCCCGCCAGATTAACAGAGATGGTATAAATATCTCCCAGATACATCTTGATAGGATCACTCAGGCTTTCCCCGATCTTCGGCGCAGTAGTGGGAGCTGCCGGAGCCAGTATCATATCATATCTCTCAAAGGCCTGGTCAAAGGCTTTTTTGATCAATGCCTTAGTCCGCAGCGCCTTCAGGTAATACGCATCATAATAACCGCTGCTCAGAACAAAAGATCCCAGCATAATTCTCCGCTTAACCTCCGGGCCAAAGCCTTCCGAACGAGTCTTCTTATACATATTGTGAAGTCCCTCATAATCTCTGGTGCGGTATCCATATTTTACCCCGTCAAAGCGGGACAGATTCGAGCTCGCTTCCGCCGAAGCGATCACATAATAAGCAGGGATCGCATACTCCACAAGACTCAGGTCAAATTCCTCCAAAAGCGCTCCATTTTGTTCCAGAACTCCTGCTGCCTTTTCTATCGCAGCTTTTACCTGGGGATCCAGCCCATCCCCAAAATAATCTCTGGGAATGCCGATCTTCATTCCCTTGACGTCTGCCACAAGAGCGGAAGTAAAATCAAGATCCTCCCGCTGGATGGAAGTGCTGTCCTTTTTATCATAAGAAGATATGGCTTTCAAAATTACCGCACAGTCTGTCACATCCTTTGCAATGGGACCGATCTGATCCAGGGAAGAGCCGTAGGCGATCAATCCATACCGGGAAACGGTACCATAGGTGGGCTTGATTCCTGTCACCCCGCAGAAGGAGCTGGGCTGGCGGATGGAACCACCGGTATCAGATCCCAGTGCGTAGGAACATTCACAGGCCGCCACCGCCGCACAGGACCCACCGGAAGACCCTCCCGGAACGTGCTCTGTATTGTGGGGATTTCTCGTGATACCATAGGCCGACGTTTCCGTGGTGCTTCCCATGGCGAACTCATCCATATTTGTTTTTCCGATGATGACTGCCCCGGTCTTCTCCAGGTTCACAACCGCTTCCGCAGAATAAGAAGGTACAAAATTCCCCAGGATTTTGGAACTGCAGGTAGTCAAAATCCCCTTGGTACACATATTATCCTTTATCGCTGTCGGAACTCCTGCCAGAGGACTATCCAATTCACCACTGTCAATCTGCTTTTGAACCTTCTCGGCCCGTTCCAGAATGGCTTCTTCCTCCAGAACCGTCACATAGCTGTTGATCTGGTCCTCACACCTTCGGGTCTCTTCCAGAGCAGCTTTCGCCGCCTCTGCCACTCCGATCTCACCGCTCTTTATCTTTTTGCCAAGTTCTACTGCTGATAAACTCATTATACTCATGGCCGCTTACTCCTTTCCCCGGATTAGTCAAATGTCTTCGGTACCATATAGGTTCCCTCTTTTTTCTGCGGGGCATTGGCAAGCATCTGCTCCCTGTCGTCCCCATTTGCCACAACATCTTCCCGGAACACATTATGAACCGGAAATACGTGGGACATCGGCTCCACTCCCTCCGTGTCCAGCTCATTTAATTTGTCAATATAATCCAGCATACTTCCCATATCTTTCTTTGCCTGCTCCTTTTCCTCCCCGGAAAGCTCCAGCTTGGCGAGTATACCCACATATTCAATCGTCTCATCTGAAATTATATTTGCCATAATAATCTCCTCCTCAATATATAAATCCCTGACTGGCCGCCTGTCTGTTATGGTTCCAGCCGTGACAGGTCACGGGGAAACAGTGTTGTCTCTCTGACATTTTCTTCTCCCAGAAGTTTCATTGTGATCCGTTCCAGGCCAATTCCCAGTCCTCCGTGGGGCGGCATGCCATGTTTAAAGATCATAAGATAATGTTCCATTCCCTCCTCTGTCATGCCCCGGCTCTCCATCTTTTCTTTCAGCATATCCAGATCATGTATTCTCTGGCCTCCGGTCGTTACCTCCAGCCCACCAAACAGCAGGTCAAAACTGAGGGTGCATGCGGGATCCGACGGATCGTCCATGGCATAAAAAGGACGTTTTCTCGACGGATAATGCGTCACAAACACAAAATCCGCATCGTATTCTTCCTTAAAATACTGGCCAATCAGCATCTCCTCTTCTGGCTCAAGATCATAGGGATTGCGGATCTTTCGGTCATATTTCTCAGAGACCAGTCTCTTCGCCTCATCAAAGCGTACCTGGGGGATCCGGTCTGCCTTCGGAAGTTTCACCCCAAGAAGGCCTAATTCCTTTGCATATTCTTTTTCCAAAAGTTCTACCGTATACTGCAGAAATCCAGTTTCCATTTCCATAATATCCCGAAAACTTTCGATGTACCCCATTTCAAAATCCAGGGATGTATACTCATTCAGATGGCGTTTGGTGTTGTGCTTTTCTGCGCGAAATACCGGTGCGGTTTCAAAAACCCGGTCAAATACGCCTACCATCATTTGTTTGTAAAATTGTGGGCTCTGTTCAAGAATGGCTGGTCTGTGAAAGTAATCCAGCTTAAAGATATTTGCACCGCCCTCCGCACCTTTGGCGCCGATCTTTGGTGTGTGGATTTCCGTAAATCCCTGTGAAAATAGATAATCGCGGAAGCCTCTGACAACAGCCTCCTGAATTTTAAATTTTGCCCGCTCCCTGATGTTTCTTAGAGCAATGGGACGAAGTTCCAGTTTGGTTTCCAGTGAGGTATCCAGTCTCCACTTGCCCACTGGAATCGGCACAGGTTCCTTCGGTTCCGATAAGATCCTGACCTTCTTAAGCCGGACCTCAAATCCATGGGGTGCCCGCTCTTCCTTACTCACCCTTCCCTGAATCTCCACGGTTGCGGCCTCTTTCAAGTCCTTCAGTGGCAGATCCACCGCTCCGGATTCAAAGACGGTCTGCACCAGCCCTTCCCGTTTTCTGAGAATGACAAAGGCGACCTCTCCCATATCGCGGATGGTGTGTATCGCTCCGTTCATGGAGATGTCCCTGCCGTCATAGTCCCCGGTAAGAATGTCTGAGATTTCTACTACATCTTTTTTTGTCTGTCCTGAAACAAATTCCATGATCCTTTCCTCTCTTTCTTCGTTTTTTGAGGTTTTGTTCCATCTGGGACAAACATAACAAAAAGCCCGCCCCAGTGAAACAAATGTTTCGCCTGGGACGGGCATGAACATCTCTTATTCATAACCCGCGGTACCACCCGCGTTGAAGATCATTTTACTTTTAAAAAAATAATCTCCCTCTCAATCTGCATATAACGGTGCTGCCGGGTATGCCTACTGTATGGTTCAGCATACCAGCTCCGGAATGTTCTCCTGCTTACCGCTCCCGCGAGACGCTCTCAGTCGGTGACGCCTCTTCCTGTCGTAAGTTCACTGCATAAGCAATCGTTTCCTTCAATGCCTTTGACTAAATTATACACATTCTATCACAATTAATTCCTAAATGCAAGCACAACTTTGGCAGAATACCATTACTATTCCGCAGCTGCTATATGAATTAGAAACGGATTCCAGCTTACTGTTCCGTGCAGCTTCGCACTTTCCACCCATGCAAAATCAGGACTATCCGTAATAATAATGGGTTCGGTAACCATTCCATTATCATCGATGCCATTATTTTCTACATATATTTTACAGGGATTTCCATTGGCATCCGTTCCGGAAAGAATATATCTGGCAGACAGTGTTTCCATCTGCCCGTCGAATTTCAATCTCGTATCCACACAGTCTGAAACGATTTTCCCCTTAAAATTCGCACAATCCGATGCTCCCCCGAAATGGATCATCGAAGCTTTTCCTGTACTTCCTGTCACAGATGTGGTACTGCCAATATCAATCGCAAAAGTAAATATCTCATTCGTATAGGACTGGCTCTCATCCGGCCGGATCACCTGGGGCGGGGCCACCGGCTCGGTATTTGACTCATTCCACAGAATATCAATGGTCTTTGCCCCATCGCCCTGGTCCGTTATGCGCCCCTGAAGATCAGCCGTTTCAAGCCAGGACAATGCATCGCTGTCGGTTATTATAATTGGTCTTGTGACAGCCTTTCCACTCTCATCAACAGTCCCATTGTCCTCGATGAACATCGTACATTTTTCGCCCTCGGAGTCCGTGCCGGAGATCATATATCTCGAACAAAGACGTGTCTCACCCTCTTTATAGTCTTTTATAACAACCGTACCTTCTCCCATGATCTTCCCATTCAGATATTCCCCGGCCACTTCGCCTGTGAAATACTGCATGTCTACATGACATGTATTTCCTTCCACAGAATGTAGCTCGGTGTCAGATACGGTTACTGTCATGACTTTTTTTGTATACAGGTCAGGGATCGGCGCCGGCGTCTCTGTAGGCTGCGGCGTCGCCCCGGGTGTGGATTGCGGAGAATTCGATGGTGTATTCCGAGGCACTGACGGAGGCGTCACCTGGGGCTCATTTGTGGGCTGCGGACTTATGGATGGTTTATCAATGATTTTCTTTTTACAGATCACGGTAATTACCCCTATCTTCTTAGATGATTTTTTAGAACCCTTTTTTAATTTCTGCATCACCGTGATCTTCGCCCTGCCCTGTTTTTTGGCTGTGACCACACCTTTAGAACTGACCGCCGCGATCTTCTTAGAAGAGGACCGGTAGGTATAGACTGCTTTTTTATTTTTGTTTTTAATCGTAATCTTTTTCTTCTGTCCCACATTCATTGCAAGTTTTTTAAAAGATAGGGACGGTTTTTTAGCGGCATTTACTGTCTGCCAGTTCCCCAGGATCAACCCGGACACAAGAACCAGGCACAATAGTTTTTTCTTCATATTCTCACACCTTTCCGTAATTATAAATGACTGTTACCTTACACAAATATATACCCAGTACCCGATATAGAGAAGAACCATGCAGGCGCCCTCGACGCGGTTCACTCGCTCTTTGGTCCAGGTAAAGATCCAGACAATCAGACTCATCAGGATCAAAAGCACGACATCAACAAGATTCTCTGTAATGACAGCGATAGGACTAATTGCTGAACTGATGCCCAGCACAAAAAGAATATTAAAGATATTGGAGCCGATGACATTTCCCAGCGCCATATCCACCTGCTTTTTCCTCGCTGCCACCACTGACGTGACAAGTTCCGGAAGGCTTGTCCCGATGGCACAGATCGTCAGTCCTACCAGCGTCTGGCTCATTCCGAAAGTAGTGGCGATCTTAGAAGCAGATTTCACAACAAAATCTCCGCCAAAGGCAATGGCCGCAGCGCCGCCTGCAATGAACAGTATACTTTTCCAGACCGGAATCACGGCATACTCTTCCCCTTCATCTACCTCCTGTCCCGCCGCTCTGGCTTTCAGGGCAGACATCACCATATAGAACAAAAACAAAAGGAAAATCACGAGAAAAATCCATCCGTCCATCCGCTCCAATTCCATTCCAAAGAATCCAAGAATCCCCAGCAAAACAGCACACAGGATAGAAAATGTAATATCACGGTTTCGGGTTTCTGCTTTGACAATCAGAGGTGCAAACAATGCGCAAACGCCGCATACCACCATCAGATTAAATATATTTGACCCCAGTACGTTACTGACTGCCAGGGAGTTTTCTCCCGTCAAAGAGGCATTGATACTGACTGAGCACTCTGGAAGACTCGTTCCCATAGCCACAATGGTCATTCCAACAATGAGGGAGGGAACTCTCAGTTTTCTGGCTATACTTGCGCTTCCCTCCACAAAAAAATCCGCACCCTTGATCAGAAGCACAAAACCTGCGATTAATAGTAAAAATGTAGGGATTAATGCTGCCATAAATTATTTCCTCCAAGTCATTTTTAGCTCGACCATTCGTCGATTTAATTTATTGTTTGCAATTACTTAATAATTTTATAAAAAAAATATGTTATTGTCAATAAATACCGTTGCAGGTCTGGGTATTATGATCCCTTCCTGTATATCCTATAATTGAAAGGAGCGATTTATTATGCCATTCTTTTTCCCTTATTTTGATCCCACTTATATTTTTGTCATTGCAGGAGTACTCATCAGTATTGCCGCTTCCGCCAATGTAAACGGAAGCTTTCGCAAATACAGCCAGGTATTCAGCCAGAGAGGGATCCGCGCCGAGCAGGCTGCCGAAATGATCCTTCGAGGTGCCGGGATTCAAGATGTATCTATTCAGCGCATATCTGGAAACCTGACCGATCATTATGATCCCCGGTCAAAGATCCTCCGACTGTCCGATTCCGTCTACGGTTCTTCTTCTGTTTCAGCTATCGGTGTGGCCGCCCACGAATGTGGTCATGCGATACAGCATGCCAGAGGTTACGCGCCCCTTGCGATCCGGAGTGCAATTGTACCAGTCGTGAACTTCGCCTCCCGCATCTCCATGCCTTTGATCCTGATCGGTCTGATCCTGGGCTATGTCCAGCTGGCTCAGATCGGTGTGATCCTCTTTTCTGCCGTTCTTATCTTTCAGCTGGTGACACTGCCGGTGGAATTTAATGCTTCCCGGAGAGCACTGAACATTCTGGAAGATACCAATATCCTTTATGGTGATGAAAACACAGGTGCCAGACGGGTTCTTCGTGCTGCAGCCCTTACCTATGTAGCTTCTGCTCTCGCCACTGCCCTGCAACTGTTCCGTTTGATTCTGCTCACAAACCGGCGGCGAGATTAATACCATATAGAGATTATTCTCGCATTACCTTCACGTATACGAAAAGAATTCCGATCCCCTTTTGAGAAGGAAATCGGAATTCTTTTCTATTTATACATTATTCTATGTCAATAGGATCAATCCCCAATTACTCTTCTAGCACAATATGGCGTGCGATAATTGAGATTGCTCGTGGTGATTCCTGTGGTTGGATTGCTGGCATGCACGACTCTGCCGCCGCCAATGCAGATCGCCACATGGTTTACATGACCATTTTTAGCATAGAAGATAAGGTCTCCTGCCCTTGCACTGGATACACTGATCTTCTTTCCTACACCGGACTGGGCACTGGACGTTCTCGGCAGACTGATTCCAAACTTACGGAATACCGCCTGGGAGAATCCTGAACAGTCTGTGCCATGAGTCAGACTGGAACCGCCATATACATACGGACGTCCTACAAACTGCAATGCGTAAGATGCGATCGCAGAACCGTCACCGCTTCCGATGGCACTACTGGAATTGTTGCTGCCGCTGCTTCCTCCTGACGATTTATTCGAGGATTCGGAATTATTTGACTTTCCAGCAGATCCTTTAATCGAAGATCCACCGCCTCCTGATTTGTTACCTGAACTTCCACTTCCTGAACTTCCACTTGAGCTGCTGGAGTTACCAGAACTGCCGGAACTTCCTGAATTGCTGGAAGGCTGGGATGGCTGTTGTTGTGCCATCTCTTCTCTCGCTGCCGCTGCTGCCGCTGCTGCCTTTTTCCTTGCTTCCTCACGCTCTTCTTCAATAGAAACTGCTTTTTTAAATTTAACGGAAATATCCACATACTCTTTGGAAACAAACCCTTTTGTATCTCCATCCACCATGATCTTTACCCATTCCTTGTCCTCACGGAGAATTTCAAAACTCTCTTCTCCCGACACAAGGGTAAGTACGGCACATTCCGTATTTTTTGCTTCCCTGACTTTCAAAGTCTCTGTATTCACAGTGGCGATCTTGGTTCCAAATTTATCTACTAATTTTTCAGCACTGAAGCCAATGGCAAGATAATCCGACTTAATATAACCCTCTACCTGGCCGGATCGGATCTTCACCCAGTCTCCTGTTCTCTCTTTGATCGTAGCCGCACTTCCCCGGTACAGTTTACCAAGCACCTTGCTGTCTGTATTTGGTTTCTTACGGACATTCACATAGTCTGCCGCCACCGATATGCCGATATTATCATATTCCGATTTTGGCTTCGGTGTAGCTGACGGTACTGGCTCTGCTGCCACAGCACCATCGGAAACCGCCGGAGCATTCGGATCTGTACCCGGTGCTGCAGAAGCATTTTGTGATGGATCATCTGGAAACGCCACGATCGCTTCTGGATCCGAAGCAGCGCCCGCCGACTGGGTATCCACATACTGTTGTAACGTATAGGACATACCTGCCAGTTCCTTTTCTGTACACATCGTAGTAGTCAACGATGTAATGTGATTTATCATTACTCCGGCAGACAAAAATATGCCTGCCCCCAAGAAGATTTTAATAACTCTTCCTTTCTGCATGTTATTCCCTCCAGTATGTACTCTTACAAACTAACAAAACTCTCCTAAGTTATTCTTAATATTTTTTAAGAAATTATTACAAAAATATTACATCCAGAATCTAAGTATACCAACATTATATCGCCTTGTCAAGAAAATTACCAATTTATCAGTATTCCTCATTCTTCCAGTAAATCAAGTTATCTATTTCGCAACAATCGCTTCGATCTCAATCAGTACATCTTTGGGAAGACGCGCCACTTCCACACAGGAGCGCGCTGGAAAATCCTTTGTAAAATATTTCGCATAGATCTCATTTATCAAGGAAAAATCATCCATATTTTTAATAAAAACTGTGGTTTTGATCGTATTCTCCAGACTGGCGCCGGAAGCCTGGACCAACGCTGCCAAATTGCTAATCGCCTGTTCTGCCTGTGCTTCTATACCGCCATCCACAAGTTCTCCTGTCTCCGGTATGATCGGGATTACGCCGGATGTAAAGAGCAGTCCATTTACTTCAACCGCCTGAGAATATGGACCAATTGCTGCTGGAGCCTGTTTCGTAGCTATAATTTTTTTCATGTTTATCACCTGAACCCTTTCCAATTTTTTTCAATATAATATTAAGACGTTTGGGCCAAAAAGTTTTTGCCCCAAATGATACACGGATTGCGCCGCACTTTGTGACCCTGGTATCATATTAATTATAATACATTTTTATGATATGACAATACTTATTTTTCAAAGAATCCACTAGTATTTCCGTGAAAAATTTTGTATAATTAAATTATCAGTTATGAATTTTAAAGATTTATTCTAAATTGATAGAAAGGCATGGTGATTTTAAATGAAAACAGTAATCACGATCAGCAGACAGTACGGAAGCGGAGGACGTGAAATCGGCAAAAAACTGGCTGACCAGCTGGAGATTCCTTTTTATGACAACGAAATCATATCCAGGGCTGCTAAAGAAACCGGTTTTTCAGAGGCTGCTTTTGAATCTGTAGAAGATAAGGCCACGAACAGTCTTCTTTATTCCATTGCTATGGGCATGAACGTATTTACCAGTCAAGACACCGGGTTTGCCGGACTTTCTTTGGATGACCGGATATTTCTGGCCCAATCCAATGTAATCCGAAAGGTAGCAGAAGAAGGTGCCTGTGTAATTGTCGGAAGATGCGCTGACTACATTTTGAAAGATTTAGATGATATAGTAAATGTATTCATCAGTGCCAACCTTGATTTTCGTATTCAGCGCTCCATCGAGATCGATCAGCTCTCGCCGGAAAACGCTGCCGAAACCGTATCCAAAAAGGATAAAAGCCGGGGAAATTATTACCGCTATCACGCTGGGGAGCGATGGGATAATCTTTTCAACTACGAC
>JAAVZE010000153.1 GCA_022791495.1 Eubacterium sp. | reverse complement strand
GGGGTCTCTAAAATCAAACCTGCTGCTTCCCTCCGGCAAATCTGTTTCGTCAAGCACAGGATTCGCTTCATATTTTTCATAATCCACGCCGTCTCCCACAGCAAGACACTGTGTCTGGATATCACGGACTATCGTATTTGTCTGATGTTCCCTGCGCACTCCTGTATACATCAGAAGCTGCCTGCCGTCCGGAAGTGTAAGCGCGCTGCCGGAAAAACATCCTCCGTCTCCGTCATAATCTTCGTCTGGAGCCAGCACCGCAGGAAGATATTCCCAGTGAAGCAGGTCTGAGCTTACGGCATGCCCCCAGTGCATTGGCCCCCATTTTGTTTCATATGGGTTGTACTGATAAAACATATGATATTTTCCATTATAATAAGAGAATCCATTTGGGTCATTCATCCAGCCTGTACGCGTAGATAAATGAAACGCAGGACGTTCCTCTTTCTTGATTAACTTTTCAGAAGCCTCTTCATATTTTCGCGCTTCACGCAATATTTGACTTGTCATTTTTACCTCCTACATCTTATTTCAGGAACTGCTGCATTTATTTCTGCTGTTTTTTTACACAGCAGTCCTGAAATAAATTTTTTACATTATTTTTCCTGCTTCGCCTCCATATAACGGTCATATGCGTTCTGGTAAACTTCCAGCAGTTCTTTCATACCGCACTTATCATTCAGCCTATCAATATAGTTGTTCCATTCAGAATCGCTAGGTCCGCCCTCCTTGAGCCATAAACCTTCCTGTTCAGATACACTGCTTTCAAAGTCCGTCTTATACCTGTCGATTACATCCAGTTCCTCTTCTGTATATACACAGTCTACCGGATAAGTAATGGTATTGTCAACATATGGCATCCAAAAATTGTATAAATCTTCCAGTCTTTCAATCGCGCGCGGCTCCATTTTAAATGTTGTGTTATAATAATCGCTAAGAATCAGTTTTGGTCCATGTACTTCACTTTCACTTTTTAACTCACCGGCACTCTTTCCAAATTTGTCCTTTGCCTCTTCATCCGAAATACTATTCCACACACCGTTTTCATCTTTGTCTATAAAATAGGTTCCAATCGGTCCATACTGCAATTGCATTACATTCTCCGGCTCATACCACTGGTCAAAAAACTTCAGCAGATTCGCAGGACTCTTGCATGCGCTTGTAACACTTAAACTGCCGCTGTTTGCAGCTCCTCCAGTACGTACTGTTACGTTGTGTGTACCATCAGGGCCGTCTAATATCGGAAGAAATACATAATCCTTAGCATAATCTCCCATAAGCTCCTCAATATACCACCATGTAGATACGCCTACATATCCCTGCGAACATTTCGAAATCAACTGTGTATCGCTCTGGCTGAACATTTCTATATCCATAAGGCCTTCTGCATACCAGTCATGGAAATAGGTTATCGCTTTGCGGTACTTATCCGAAGCACAGATAAACTCAACCTTTCCATCAGGATTCAACACCAAATCATTGATTACGTCATTTGGCCAGTTTGTAAATCCAAAGCCTGCATAGAAAATATTCTGTCCCCAGCACCACTGGTCAAAACCTGTACTCATAGGAATTGTGGTTCCCTTGTCATTTCCGTAATATTTTGCACTCATATCATTATCCTTAAACGCCTTCAAAGCTGTATGCAGTTCATCTAACGTTGTCGGCACTTCAAGTCCCAAATCGTCCAGCCATGCTTTATTAATCATGCTGAACTGCGGAATGGTATAAATACTGTAATCCTCTTCTTTTCCAATACCCGCGGTTCCCATTTTTTCTGCTGCTGGAAGACCGTAGATACAGCCGTCGTTCATGGTAATCGCGCTTCGGATATCTGGATTCTCCTCAAGAATCTTTGTCAGATTCGGCATATACTCCTCTGTCAGATACGGAGTCAAATCAATAAAGGCACCGTCGCTTCCATAGGTTGTAATGTCATAATTGTTAAAACCAACTCCAAGAAACGCATCTGGAAGCTGTCTGCCTGCGATACGGATATTTACCTGTTCGCCAAGGGAATCACTCATAACATTCCACTTGATTTTGATACCTGCCTTTTCCTGCATTTCTTTCAAAACCTCGTTGTTGTCATATCCCTTGCTCAATGCGCTGATACTGCCCATAATGGTAAATTCTGTCTGCGATGTATCTGTATTTGCAACACCCGGTTCCATAATATACTGTTCCTGCTTATTGCACGCCGTCATCGGAAGTACAAGTCCGGTCGCTAATATACATGAAACGAATTTTTTCCACATCTTCAATTTCATCATCTCCTTCTTCCTGAATCTCATTAGCCTTTTACTGCGCCCGCCATAAATCCCTTTTCAAAATACTTCTGTACAAACGGATAAATCACAAGCATCGGTGCAGCCGCTACAATAATAGATGAAAACTTAATCATCTCTGTCAATTTGTTCAGCTCTGCATAACCGCCGGAAATCGTACTTGCCTGGCTTGCGCTTGCCGAACTTTTAATCAGGATATTTCTAAGTACCAGAGGAAGCGGAGCATTTTCCTCTCCCGGCAGATAAATCAGTGCCGTAAACCAGTCATTCCAGTAGGCAACCATGCTGAATACCACCATAACCGCCATAATCGAACGACTCAGAGGAACTACAATTTTGATAAAGGTGGTCCATTTCGAAGCTCCGTCTATCTCCGCCGCCTCAATCATTTCCTGTGGAATACTGTGTTCAAAGAAGTTGCGGACAATAATCATGTTGCCTACCGCAACTCCGCCTGGAAGAAACAGCGCCCACATGCTGTCAATTAAGCCTGTATCTCTGACAATTAAGTAGGTAGGTATCAGTCCGCCTCCAAAATACATTGTAATGATAAAGAAAATACTTAAAAATTTTCTTCCCGGTAGCTCCTTAATGCTTAGAGGATATGCTGCGAGATACACCATAATAACCGAAAAGGCAGTTCCTATGATGGTGTATTTTATACTGTTCAGATAACCAGTAATAATTTTTTTATCTGCAAATACCGCTTTATATCCGTCTAATGTAAATCCGCTCGGAAACAGAAATGTTTTTCCTGCGTATACATCATATGGATTTGAGACAGAAGCAATCAGCACATAATAAAGCGGATATGCAACCAAAAGTACAATTACAAGGCAAATCACTACAAGAATAATATCGCTGGTTTTATCCGATAAGCCATGTAACTGTCCAGCTTTTTTCTTATTTCCCATGTCGCACCTCCTATACAAAGCTTACATCTTCTGAAATCTTGCTTGTTATCTTATTCACAACGATAAGCAACACGATATTGACGACAGTATTAAACAAACCTACCGCCGTAGAATAGCTGTATTTCGCATGTTCAATACCCTGCTGATACACATACACCGCAATTACGTCACTGGTTGCCTTATTTAAATCTGTCTGAAGCAGGAATACCTTTTCAAATCCCACATTCATCAAGTTACCTGCGCTCATAATCAACATCAGCACAATCTGTGGTACAAGCTCCGGCAAATCAATATAGCGGATTCTCTGGAACATAGACGCTCCGTCAATCTTTGCCGCCTCATAATGAGAGGTGTCGATATTTGCCAACGTAGCCATATACACGATAATTCCCCAGCCTGCGTCCTGCCAGATACCAGACGCAATATAAATAGTTCGGAATGCGTCGGACTCTGTAAGAAAATCAATGCTGGTTCCTGCAATCAGATTAATTAAACCGCCTGAAGGACTTAAAAAAACACGTAACATACCACATACAACCATAATTGAAATAAAGTGTGGTGCATACAAAATGGTCTGCACTGTTCTTTTAAATTTATTGAAGCGAAGCTGATTAATCAGCAGCGCCAGAATAATTGGAATCGGAAAACTCCAAAGCAGACTGTAAAAGCTTAATAATACTGTATTTTTTATCATTCTAAGACAATTCGGCGAGCTGAAAAATCTCACAAACCATTTCATACCTACCCAGTCGCTGTCCCACATGCCCCGGACGGATTTGTAATCGCGGAACGCTATCTGAATGCCGTACATTGGTATGTACTTATAGATAATGGTCAGTACGACAGGAATCAGAAGCATTAAATACAACTGCCAGTATGCACCCATACGTTCCAACAGCGTTTTTTGTTTGATACTGTTTGCTGGAACCACTGTTTTTAACTTACTCATATAATCTCTCCTTCCTCATTATACACCGTCAGTCAGAATCACGTTCTGTACTTCCGGCAGATTTTTTTGGCAGCCAGCCGGCCGTTTCTGTCTGCTCAGCGTTTTAAAACCACTCTTTTCATGAAACGTTATTTTATCGCTGCGATAAAGATAGCATTATTTTTATTTTTCGTCAAGTATTTTCTCTATATTTTTTGTGGATTTTTACTTTTTTATCTATTTTTCACAAAGAAAATATAGGAATTTTGTATACTT
>JAAVZE010000038.1 GCA_022791495.1 Eubacterium sp. | reverse complement strand
TTCAATGACTGCAGATGCTCTTTTGTTTCATCAATAAACAACTCTAAATATTGACTGGTATCCATTTTATCCTCCATTCTGCTGCATAGCAGCGATCAGCAAATCAGCAACCTTCTGTAAATCAGCCACTTCATCTACAACGTCTGCTTTTACTGCTGCGCGGGGCATGCCATATACAACACAGGATCCCTCGCTCTGCCCCACCGTATAAACCTTTTTCATTTGTTTTAACTGCAGGAGTCCCTTTGTCCCATCGCTCCCCATACCGGTAAGGATGCCACAAAAAATTCTCTGATACCCAGAACCCATAAGAGATTCAAGAAAAATGTCAGCACAGGGACGAAGACCACCTCTTGGCTCCTCTTTTCTGACTACCAGGCTATGTTCATTCCTCTTTTGTTCTACCCGAAGCTGATATCCTCCCTTTGCCACGTATACAACTCCATTCTGCAATATCTCACCGTCCACAGCTTCTTTTACCTGGCATTGGCTCATTTCATTAAGACGCTCTGCCAGAGAACCGGTAAAACCTTCAGGCATATGCTGCACCACCACAATCGGGCATCCAATATTCTTCGGGAATCTGGGAACTACTGACTGGAGCGCTTTTGGTCCTCCCGTAGAAGAAGCAATAAAAATAATCGTTCCTCTGATCCCGGAAGTTCCCTGCCATCTCTGAAGCCTTGGCACTGGCTTAGCCACATGCGTTTCCGTCTGCCTTCGGATGACCGGCTCCTGATATGACATAGGCTTAAGCCCAAAGGCACATTTGACCTTTTGCAACAGCTGATCCTTGAATTCAGATGTGGCAACTCCATCTGGCTTTTTCACAAAATCATAGGCCCCCAGCTCCAATGCCCGCATAGTTTCTTTGGTGCTTTGGCTGGCGATCGAACTAACCACCAAAACAGGCATCGTAATACGTTTTTCATTAATATATGTCAAAAAACCGATGCCATCCATTTTAGGCATATTGATATCCAGAAGAATACAGTCATATCGTTTGCCATCTTCCAAATATTTTACAGCCGTTGAGCCATTATCTGCTGTATTCGCAACCGTCATTCCAGGTTCTGATTTGATTATATCAGACATGACCCTTCTCATAAGTGCAGAGTCATCAATTATCAGAATTTTTTTCATCTTATTCCTTCCTTAATCGTCTTTTCTGCTCTTCAAAGACATATTTCACCACAGATTCACGCTGTTCTCTCCCAATATTATCAAACTCGCAACGAAGTTCTGAATGATATGCCCCATTATTTATATCTACTGTCGCCACAACTTTAGCCATACAGCAAAACTTAAATGCTCCCGTTGCCACAGTCTCGAGAGGAATATCCACTTCAATAAAAGTGCCTGGATCCACTTTATCCTTACACTGAAAACGCACACCGCCTCCACTTATATCTGTCAATAGAGCTCTGTTCCAGCGGCCGGCAAGTTCGCGCATCTTTTTCTCATAAAGCTGTTTTTCCGACTCCTCGATCTCATCTGCTTCTACCAGATCATAGAGAACTTTCTCGTCCTGGGAGATCTCACGGAAGCGAATTTCCATCAAACATTCAAGACGAAAAAATTTACGTCTCTGATATTTCTTCGGAAGTGAAAGAAACTCCATATAAAGCACATGCATTCTCCCTTCCCGGGATCTTTTTTTTACTTTAGCACGGCACCGGTACAGCCCGAAAGAAGTAAAAAAACACAGATCATATTCATCATCCAATTCAAGAGGTATAACCTTTCCCTCATAAATGGGCATGGAAACTTTAGCTTCCCGAAAGCCATCATAATCCAAGAGCTTGCTTCCATATGTGCGATCTGACAATTTTCTCCTATAAGCACTTTTCACATGGGTGAGTTCAATTTTATCACCAATATTGATTATCGCTTTCTGCATAAATTATCTCCATCCTAAATAGACTCTTAATGTCACTTCATAAACCGCATACGTATCACACTGGAAAACAGTTTAACAATACCACCTTTATCTGTCTTTTCCATCATTACATCTTCCAGGCAGCCAGCAATATCTCTCACTGCCCTCGCCGAATCGGACTCCGGATCACTGATGGACACTGGCGCCTGACGCATGACAGCACGCTGCATATTCTTATTGTATGGTACAGATCCAAGAAATTCTACTTCTATATCCAGAAATTTTCCCACCACTACTCCAAGCTTTTCAAAAAGTTCCGCCGCTTCTCTCCCCCCCCGTACCTGATTTGCCACCATTTTCACCACAGTTTTTTCCGGACGGTAAGAAGCTTTTTTGTTCAATGTCTTCAAGAGTGCATAGGCATCGGTGATGGATGTTGGTTCTGGTGTTGCCACCAACAGCACTTCTTCACTGGCTGCTACAAATTCAAGCACTGTATCACTGATTCCTGCCCCCGTATCAACAATGATGACATCGGCAATCCGATCCAGTTCTCCCAGGCGATGAATCATCGAAAACACCTGATCTCTAGTTAGATTTGCCAGTTCATTGATACCAGAACCTCCCGATATAAACCCAATATTTTCCGGGCCGTATGTAATAATATCCTCGATGCTTTTACCCCGATACATCAAATCTGCCAGATTATACTTGGGACGTATTCCCAACATAATCTCAATGTTGGCAAGGCCAAAATCAGCATCAAAAACAACAACCCGTTTTCCCAAACGACCAAGCTGGATCGCCAAATTCACAGAAAGACTGGTTTTTCCCACACCACCTTTGCCACTTGTGACAGTAATTACCTTAGCAACTCGCTCATGGTCAGCTTTAAAGTCTTGTTTTTTGATAATGTTTCTCAACCGTTCTGCCTGATCCACTACGACTTACCTCCTAACAGTTTTTTTGCGATCTTCTGTGCATCTACCTTTCCGATATCATCCGGCACATTCTGTCCCCATGTAACATAGGAAAGCGGCCGGTCCGTATATGTCCGCATATTCAACATGACTCCTGCCGACGAGGTTTCGTCCAATTTCGTAAAAATAAGGCTAAAATCTGTAATATCAGAATATACATCCGCAATATTCTTCAGATCGTTGTACTTTGCCCCTGCATTCAGCACCAGATAAACCTCTCGTCTGGAAATAGGAATCTGCTCCATCAGTTTCTTAATATTTTCCATCTGCTCCCTGTTTTTATGAGAACACCCTGCCGTATCAATAAAACAAATATCAAATTGATCCAAATCTTCCCGCATCTCTCCCAACTCTTCCGGGCTGTAAACTACCTTCAGGGGAACACTAAGAATATTCGCATAGGTTTTCAGCTGCTCCACCGCAGCAATGCGAAAGGTGTCCGCTGTAACAAGGGCAACATTTTTTTTACGGTTCAATTTCATCCGGGAAGCAAGCTTAGCAATGGTAGTCGTCTTTCCTACACCTGTAGAACCAAGAAAGAATACATACTTGGTCTCTCCTTCTTCCCCTTCCTTATCCAGCACATATGGCTGGCCTGTCATCAGTATGATTTTCTGATATATCGCTGCCAAAATCTGATCCAGCGGAGCATCTTCAGGCAGAGAACGGTCCACTTCATCAATCAGCATCTCCGCAATGGTCTCCTCTACCTCATTCTGAATCATTTGTTTGAGGATCAGTTCTTTACATGCCCTGGCTTTACTGACCTCTTTACTTTCCTTCTCTTCCTGTATCTCTTTTGGAGTCAGTTCACTATCCAAATCATCTTCTACTACAGAATTTGCCTTCTCTTCCTGCATTTTATCTGACATCTGTTTTTCCAGCATCTTTTGAAGACTGTCCAATTTTTCCTCGATTGTAGCGACGTTCTTATCCTCATCCTCGGCAACCACAATATCTGGCACAAATTGGGGAGCAGTAAGTTCCAATGCCACTCCATCCCTTTTCTCATCAGAAGCCGGATTTTTATTTTCTGTATCATAAACAACATTTTCATCTAGTGCAGCGGTCACTTCTACCTTGGATTTTATAAAAAACTTAGCAAATCCCCGAGGGCGCACTTTCTTAATATTCATTACGATAGCGTTACTTCCCAGTTCTCTTTTTGCCATTTCTATTGCCTCTGTCTCTGTTGCCGCCAAAAATTTTTTTATAATCATTCGGTAGTCACCATCCCTACTGACTGAAGCTCAACATCTGAGTCAATCTCATTATATGATAAAACATGCAAATTCTTAA
>JAAVZE010000160.1 GCA_022791495.1 Eubacterium sp. | reverse complement strand
GGAAAAGCAAATCCAGATTTGGCTCTGCTGCCGAAATTGGCGGAATATTTTGGGGTAACAATTGATTATTTATTTTTTGTAAATCAGTCAGAAAATACGCTGTCAGAGGATTCCGCCCTGTTGTTGAAGCAAAATTCTGACTGGTGGGCAGGTATTTCAGAAACAGAAATGACACCAACTGCTTTACCTCATTATGGATTTTATACACCTAAAGAGGATACTCTGTGTCTAATGGGTGATGTACGTGGAAAAGTTGTACTAGAAATAGCGTGTGGCAGTGGAGAGTCTCTGGTTTGGATGGACAGAAAAGGAGCAAAGGAACTGTGGGGACTGGATATTTCTGCTTCTCATATAAAACGTGCAGAACTTTTATTAAAGAAAAATGGAAAACTGGCAAACCTGTTTGTATCTCCCATGGAGGTAAATCCCGGACTGCCACATGCTTATTTTGATTTGGTATTTTCCATTTATGGGATTGGATGGTCGATGGATTTAGATAAAACAATTATTCATATAGCTGACTATTTAAAACCAGGCGGAAGATTGATATTTACATGGGATAATCCTCTGATGCAGTGCATTGATTCAAAAAATGGACAGTATGTTTTTTCGCGGTCTTATGTAGAAGAACAAGATATTATTATTGATAATACCTTTCTTTTGCATAACAGGAAATTATCTACTTATTTAAATTGTCTGGCAAATCATGGATTTTTGATTGAACAGGTAGTGGAGGAATCAGATTATGATGAAAAAGAAGCAGATGTTTTTCAGGAAGGAAAATTCTATTCAGCAGGAAGAGCAAGACTGTTAAATAGTGCATTTATTATAAGAGCCCGAAAATTATAAGAGGAAGACGGATGCAAAATATTTTTTTATTTAATTATACCAAAGGAGGACTATTATGAGAGAAAAACCAAAAACTGCCTGGAATTTGATTATCCAGAAACCTGGTGCGGCCTTGTCTGCTATGACATGTATTCTAATATCGGCTGTTTTAAATGTAATTGAAGTACTTGTGCTGGAGCGTTTTATTGAAAATTTTTCAGCTTTTCACTGGAAACAGTCTCTTTGTTTTGCAGTACTTTTTTCTGGAATTTGTGCATTTTATTATATCCAGACGCCGCTTTCCAATTATTTGAATCAGAAAATCAGCCTGCAGTTACGTGGTTATTTAGAGCGCGCAGTGATAGAGAAAACAGCATGTATTTCGGTAGAAGCGCTGGAAAATCAGGAAAATCAAGCTCTTCTTGCACGATTGCAAGATAAACCAGAAAAGCGTTATGCAAATGGATTTTTTTCCATATTGCAAATATTTGGTGGGGCATTGGGAACAGCAGGTATTTTTGTATTAATTTTGCAGAATGTTTCCTTCTTTTTACCAGTTATATTGTTGATTGCAGGATTGACAGCAGGAGTATTCCGGCTGATTGGAAAAAACAGAGTCGCTTTATATCAAGCAAGACAGGAAATTTGCAGACGGGGTGACTATCTGGCAGATTTGTTGTTTGACAGGAGTCTGGCTCAGGAGAAAAAACTGTTTGGATATACTCCGTATATTCAGAAGCTCTATGAAGAAGAAACAATTCAATCAGGAAGGAGACTATTTCGAAGTATATTTTTCTGTAATTTGATTTTATGGCTGTATGATAACCTTACATATCTTTTTTCTGCCTCTGCATATCTGCTTTTTCTGATACCATTATATAAAGGGAAAATCAATATTGGGTTATATATGGCTATTATTCCCGCATTGGCAAGTATTGGAAATTTTTTTGTGTCGGTTGGAAGCAACTATCTGCCTACATATCAGGAATACAGAGCATGTTTTGTCGATATGGAGAAATTAAGTGAACTACCCGAACAGTATTATACTTATAAAAAAGAAAACACAAAACATAATTTTCATGAATTAAAGGGAGAAAATATTGTTTTTCGTTATCCAGGACAGCAAACACCAGTTTTAAACGGGTTAAACTTTACATTTCAGGCAGGAAAAAATTATGCCTTGGTGGGAGAAAATGGCTGTGGAAAAACAACATTGATAAAGCTGCTGATGGGATTTTATCGGCCAGAAAGCGGTACGATTACAATAGATGGAAAAAATATACAGGAGATGGATTTTGGAGAGTTGCAAAGCTTTTATTCAGCAATTTTTCAGGACTTTAACCATTACAATTACACAATAAAAGAGAACATTATTTTATCAAATCTGGCAGCAGAGAAACAGGACTTAAATATGGAAAGTGCAGTGCAACAAGCAGGTTTCGGGGCATGGCAGTCTGATTTTCCAAAGGGATATGATACCATGTTGGGGAATCTTTGGGAGGAAGGCACTCATCTTTCAGGAGGTCAATGGCAACGTCTTTCCATTGCTAGAATGCTCTACCGGGAAGCAGGAATCTATATTTGGGATGAGCCAACAGCGGCTTTTGACCCATTGGCGGAGTCACAGCTTTATACAAATTTTCTACAAAAGCGTTCCAAGAGCTGTGCCAATATTTTTGTCACTCATCGTCTGGGGGCGGCTGTCAATGCGGATGAAATTTGTGTAATGGAAAACGGGCAGTTTGTGGAACAGGGAAAACATAATGAATTAATGCAAAAAATAAACGGGATGTACCACAGAATGTTTGAAGCCCAGAAAGGAATGTATCTATGAAACATATTGTAAGAGCTTTAAAACTGGTCATTCCTATCCACCCTTTCCGTATGCTGTTTTATTTGCTGCTTTCGTTGCCTGGTGCGGTGCTGCCGGCAGTTCTATTATATTTGCAGAAGGAGATTATGGATAATGCATCAGATTTAAATCAGGTGCTGCCTCTGTTTTATTATATAAAACCAGTTTTATTGTTAATTGGAACTTATATGATTTTGAAATTATTTAGTCTGCTTTCAAAACAATATATGGAGTTTGGGTATTTCAGTTATGTAGTTATGGGACTGGATGCCAAAATTCATGAAAAAAGCGGACAGATTTCACTGGAGTATTATGATAATGCAGAGTATTATAAAATAATACAAAATGCAAAACAGTCTTCTATGTTTTTAGTTTTTACCGCTAATCTGGTAATTATGTCTCTGATTGTGGTACTCAATCTGCTGTCTGTGAGCAGCTATCTGATTACATTGCATCCAGTTTTGATTATCTTTGTAGTGTTTGTAAGTGCACCAGTTATTTTGGAAAGATTGATAAGTGCAAAATATCAGTTTGGACTTATGCAGGATACAGTACAGGCAGCACGCAGGAAAAAATATGCTTTTGAGCTTCTTTCACAAAGCGATTCCAAGAAGGAGCCTGCTCATTATGGGGCCAGCAGTTATATAGCACAAAAATATCTGATGGCATGCAAAGAGATTGATGAAAAAGAATGGAAACATATCCGACAGAACGGAAAAATTGGTGTTATTTTTGCAGGAATAAAAGCCCTGTTTCATGCGTTGTCTATTTTTATTATGGTTTATCTGCTGATAACAAAAAAAATTACAATAGGAGGCTTTTCTGTACTTTTGACTAGTTTTTCCGTGCTTACCGATGCGTTTGTCCAGCTTTTTAATCATGCAGGAGAGGTTTTGCAGTTAGGTATCATGACGGATTCTTTCTTTGTTTTGATGGATTTTGAGACAAAGGATGGCATAGAGGACATGAAGGACAACAGAGAATATGCAAAACTGGAACATGTGTTTTTTCATTATCCTAATACAGAGAATTTTGCACTGAAAGATATTTCGCTATCTGTTCGAAAAGGAGAGAAAATTGCCATTGTAGGAGAAAATGGAGCTGGTAAAACAACACTGGCAAAGTTGTTGTCAGGATTTGTTCTTCCAACAAAGGGAAGTATGAAGATAGGAGAAACATCTCGTGAACAATTGAAGGAAAACAGTGTTTTTGAACAAATCAGTGCTGTATATCAGGAATTTGGACATTATAAACTGACTTTGGCAGAAAATGTTTATCTTGGTGACAGTATGAAGAAAATAGACTTTGGGAAAATCAAAGATTCTCTTGAATGGGCGGGACTTTTATTTTCGGAACAACCAGAACATCTGCTTCTGGGAAAAGAATTTGGTGGAATAGAAATATCAGGTGGTCAGTGGCAAAGACTGGCGCTGGCAAGAAGTTATTACAGGCAGAGACCGGTGATTTTTCTTGATGAACCTACGGCTTCGATTGACCCATTGGAAGAAATGGAAATTTATAAGAAGCTGGACGAACTTGCAGAAGAACGAACGGTTATTTTGGTAACACACAGATTGGGAGCGGTCAGAAATGTTGATAACATTATTGTGTTGGACAATGGGAATATTGTTGAAGAAGGAAGTTTTGAACAGCTTATAAAACAAAAAGGACATTTTTCTTTTCTCTGGAATGAACAGGCAAAATGGTATCAGAGTGTCAAAGTTTAAAATTAAAAAATAAACTTTTCATAAAAAAGGAACAGATACAAAAGCTGTTCCTTTTCTAATAATATTATACTATAAAATACCCTAAAATACAAGACTGGTAATCATATCTGTACAATGCTATAATCATCTTCCAAACCGAACAATGAGGAGGAAAGTTTATGGATAATAATTGGATTGTTTTATTACAGCAGCAGACGTACTTGGCAGAGATTATGGAAACAAATCAGAAAACAGCACGATTTGGGCTTGTGCTAAGCAGACAGGATTCAGAGATTATTTTAAAGGAGCGAAACCATGCCTTGCAGCAACAGAGAAGAGTAGAATTTGGCCTGGGGATTACCACAAAAATTATTTATGAATTATAGGAGATGAAAATTTATGAATTATAAAATGGAAGAATTACTTCTCATTGTGGGAACACTTGCAGATAAGTATACATCCTTTGAAAGTACATCTATTACTTATGAGAAGGCACAAGAATTAATGGAAGTTTTTTCCGGTTCTGTTAACGGTGTATTACTGCGGATAAAAAACGCTTTGAAAAATCAGGTATTATCGGATATTTTTTGAAATTGAAAATCAGGTATTTTGAAAATAATTTTATTATCTGCTTGAAATCAAGTTAGAAATCTAATATAATAACTATATTAGATTTCTAACTTGATTTCATATGATTTTTATAAACAAGCAAAGGAGGATAAAAAAATGAAGTCATTGACGCCTGTACCTGAAACTTATTTAAAACCAGCTACAAATCACGGAACGGTCGTAAAAATTGATTATAAAACCGATTCAGGCAATGGAAGTAATGAAAAAATTTCCAAATATGCCTATGTATATCTGCCATATGGTTACGACAAAT
>JAAVZE010000037.1 GCA_022791495.1 Eubacterium sp. | reverse complement strand
GTTCGCCCGAAGGATCAGTGCCAGGGGCACCCGGTATCTTCTGCTGAGCTGATACAGAGTTTCCCCCTGTTTTATAACATGCACCATGCCATTACAGTAACGCTTATTCATATTTTCCCTCCATCTTTGCACCATTCACAGCGGCGCAGCAAATTTATTTTCATCTCTACCAATATATTCCGTCATAAAAAAAAGGTACCGGGCATACATTTATTGTTAATTTTTATTTTATTTACAAATGCCGAATTTTGTCGTATACTATAGTGTGGTTAAAATCTATTATAAATAAGAAAGAAAATGTTTCTGATCCAGAGTCAGACGCTTCGGATCAGATAAAATGGGAGGAAATCATGAACAGAGTAGGTATTGATATTGGTTCTACCACGGTTAAAACAGCCATCCTGGATGAATCAGGCGCCATCGTATTTTCTGCTTATGAAAGACATTTTGCTAATATACAGGAAACATTAAAAAACATAATCAGCCAGGCATATGAAACTCTGGGAGATATCGAGATTGCTCCGATGATTACTGGTTCCGGCGGACTGGCCATTTCGAGGCATCTTGACATTCCATTTGTCCAGGAGGTTGTCAGTGTGGCAACATCCTTAAAAGACTTTGCTCCCCAGACCGATGTAGCCATCGAGCTGGGCGGCGAGGACGCCAAAATCATATATTTTACCGGCGGCATCGAACAGAGAATGAACGGAATCTGCGCCGGCGGCACTGGTTCTTTTATCGACCAGATGGCAACACTCCTGAAAACGGACGCTGCGGGATTGAACGAGTATGCCAGGGACTACAAAGCCATTTACCCTATCGCGGCGCGCTGCGGCGTATTTGCCAAATCCGACATTCAGCCTTTAATTAATGAAGGGGCTTCCAAACCAGACCTGGCTGCCTCTATATTTCAAGCAGTAGTAAACCAAACCATCAGCGGTCTTGCCTGCGGCAAGCCGATCCGGGGCAATGTAGCCTTTTTAGGAGGTCCCCTTCATTTTCTGACAGAGTTAAAAGCCGCTTTTATCCGGACGCTGAATCTGTCAGATGAGGCAGTGATTGCACCAGAACACTCCCATCTCTTTGCTGCCAGCGGCGCAGCCATGAACTCAAAGGGAGAGGGCTCCACCACTCTCGGCACCCTGCTGCAAAAGCTGAGCAGTGAGATCAATATGGAATTTGAAGTAACCCGTATGGAGCCACTGTTTGCCTCAGAAAAAGAATATGACAGTTTTCTCACAAGACACAGCCGCCACTCCGTGAAAAAAGAATCCTTATCGGAATATGAGGGAAATGTGTATCTTGGGATCGATGCCGGATCTACAACGACAAAAGTGGCTCTGGTAGGGGAAGACGGTTCCCTTTTATATTCTTTTTACGACAATAACAACGGAAGTCCATTAAAGACTACGATAAAAGCTATCAAAGAGATCTACGAGCTATTGCCGGACAGTGCCAACATTGTCCGCTCCTGCTCCACCGGTTATGGCGAAGCACTGATCCAGTCCGCCCTGCTGCTAGACGAGGGAGAAGTTGAGACCGTATCCCATTACTACGCCGCTTCTTTCTTCGAGCCGGAAGTGGACTGTATACTGGATATCGGCGGTCAGGACATGAAATGCATCAAGATCAAAAACCACTCCGTTGACAGCGTACAGCTTAACGAGGCCTGCTCTTCCGGATGCGGTTCTTTTATCGAGACCTTTGCCCGTTCTCTGAATTATGAGGTAAAAGATTTTGCAAAACTGGCGCTCTTTGCCGAAAACCCGATCGATCTGGGCTCCCGCTGTACCGTATTTATGAATTCCAAAGTAAAGCAGGCACAGAAGGAAGGCGCTACTGTGGCAGATATCTCAGCCGGTCTCGCCATCTCAGTCATAAAAAACGCGCTTTTAAAGGTAATTAAGCTCACCGATCCGAAAGATCTGGGGAAAAACGTGGTGGTTCAGGGAGGAACGTTTTACAACGACGCCGTATTGCGGAGTTTTGAGAGAGTGTCCGGCTGTGAGGCAGTCCGCCCGGATATCGCCGGAATCATGGGCGCTTTTGGCGCGGCACTGATCGCCAGGGAACATTATGATGAAGGGATGGAAACTTCCATGCTTCCTCTGGAAGACATTATTTCCCTGAAATTTGAGAGTTCCATGGCGCGCTGCAAGGGTTGTACCAATCACTGTCTTCTGACCATCAACAAATTTACCGGCGGCAGACAGTTTATCTCTGGCAACCGCTGTGAGCGGGGTCTCGGCATGGAGAAACAAAACAAAGATGTGCCGAACCTCTATGAATATAAAAATTACCGGCTCTTTGAGTACTACAAACCGCTGCCGGCGGACCAGGCTTACCGGGGCAAAGTAGGTATCCCCCGGGTACTGAATATGTATGAGAACTATCCCTTTTGGTTTACCTTTTTCACAGAACTGGGTTACGAGGTAGTGGTGTCACCTAAATCCAGCCGCAATATCTACTCACTGGGTATCGAGTCCATCCCCAGTGAGTCAGAATGCTATCCTGCCAAGCTGGCCCACGGTCATATCATGTGGCTTCTGAAACAGGATGTGAAATATATCTTTTACCCCTGCGTCCCCTATGAGCGAAAGGAATTTGACGGTGCCGGCAACCACTATAACTGCCCCATTGTCACCTCCTATGGCGAAAATATCAAAAACAATGTAGAAGAACTCTCGGAGGAAGATATTATTTTCCAGAACCCCTTCCTTTCCTTTGAGAGTGAAAAGATTCTGGCAAATGAACTGGTAAAATATCTTGGCAGGGAAAATGGCCTCCCCGAGAGTGAGATCCGCAATGCCGCCCATAAGGCATACAACGAACTCACCGCTGTCAGAGAGGACATCAAGAGAAAAGGAGAAGAAGTTCTTCAGTGGATGAAGGATAATCACAAGCGTGGAATCGTACTTGCGGGACGCCCTTACCATATTGATCCGGAGATCAACCACGGCATTCCAGAGCTGATCACTTCCTATGATATAGCCGTTCTCTCCGAAGACAGTATTTCCCATCTGGCCCCTATTGAGCGGCCAACCATCGCCATGGACCAGTGGATGTACCATTCCAGGCTTTATGCCGCTGCCACCTATGTGCGCACCCAGGAAGATCTGGAGATGATTCAGCTGAACTCCTTTGGCTGCGGTCTGGATGCCGTCACCACAGATCAGGTCAACGATATCCTTACAGGTTCTGGAAAGATCTGCACGGTTTTGAAGATAGATGAAGTAAACAACTTAGGAGCAGCCAGAATCCGTATCCGTTCCCTGATCTCAGCGGTCAAGGACCGTGCCAGAAAGGGCGTTAAACCACATGTGGAGGACGCTTCTTATAAACGGGTGGTATTTACCGAAGAAATGCGCAAAAACTACACCATTCTCACCCCGCAGATGTCACCGATCCATTTCGATGTACTCATCCCGGCGCTGGCAGCCAACGGTTATCAGATGGTCCAGCTTCCTACCGGTGGTGATGAACTGGACTACGGGCTGAAATTCGTAAACAACGATGCCTGCTACCCCTCGCTGATCGTGGTAGGGCAGATCATGAAAGCCCTGCTGTCCGGTAAATACGATCTGGACCGCACAGCCGTCATCATATCCCAGACCGGCGGCGGCTGTCGTGCCACCAATTATATCGGCTTTATCCGCCGCGCCCTGAAAAAAGCGGGAATGGAACAGATTCCTGTCATTTCCCTAAGCGCCGGCGTAGAGACAAATCCCGGCTTTAAGATCAACTATTCTCTTATCAATGGTGCCATCCAGGCGCTGGTTTACGGAGATCTGTTTATGAGGGTGGTATATAAAACCAGACCTTACGAAAAGGTGCCTGGCTCCGTCAATGCCCTGCATGACAAATGGAAAGAGATCTGTGTGGAGGCAGTAAAACATCCAAAGAAATCAGAGTTCCACAAAAACATCCAGGGCATTATCCGGGATTTTGACCAGATCGAACTGGACGAAAGCATTCAGAAACCAAAGGTAGGCATCGTCGGCGAGATCCTCGTGAAATACCTGCCCGCCGCCAACAACCATATCGTGGATCTACTGGAAGCAGAGGGTGCCGAGGCCGTCTGCCCGGATATGCTTGATTTCTTTATGTACAGCGCTTACGACAGCGTATTTAAAGCAGACCATCTCGGTAAACCAAAGACCGGCAAACTGATGGGGAAACTTGCGATCTGGTTCCTGGAGCGCTACCGCAGAGTTCTTCGGGAAGAACTGACAAAGAGCCGCCGTTTTGAGGCACCTCCGGGAATCTATACCCTGGTTGACTATGCGAAGCCCTTTGTATCCACCGGTAACCAGACCGGTGAAGGATGGTTCCTCACCGGTGAGATGATTGAACTAATTCACAGCGGCGTGCCAAATATCGTCTGTACCCAGCCTTTTGGCTGTCTTCCGAACCACGTGGTAGGAAAAGGTGTGATCAAACAGCTGCGGCGTGCTTTCCCGGAGGCTAATATCGTGGCAGTAGACTACGATCCCGGCGCCAGCGAGGTAAACCAGCTGAACCGAATCAAACTGATGCTTGCCACTGCCAATGAAAATCTAAACAAAAAAGCCTGACTGAAAATCGCCGGCTTCAAAGTCCACCACAGGCAGACTCGCTCCGCACCAGAGATCTTTCTGCAAAAAACCCTGCTATAAGCAGCATCATGCTGCTTATAGCAGGGTTTTGCATATACATATCAGATCTCTCTATCTGGTCAGCCTGACGATGTCTGACTACCCCATATTCGGCTGGCAGAGATTCAATCCTGTGGAATCCACAGTAATATCCGCACCATCCGTCGCCACGCCGGCTCCCTCACCCTCTTCATCCTCAAGAATACTATCGTATTTTTCCGGATCATCGTTCTTTGCCAGTGCCTGCATGTTCTTGGCTCCCATATAGATATCCCTGTTAAAATCCATGAGAAACTTTTCATCTGAAGCGGGAACGATATCTCCATGCATCATTCTCCTGGCGATCTCCAGGGCACGCCCCAGATCCTCAAATCCCTCTCCGGCAGCCTCCGCTGCTTCCTTCGCCGCCTCAAGATTCTCCTGGTACATCTCCTGAAGATTTTTCATCTCTGCTTCCGCTCTCATCTTCTCCAGCTCTTCCTCTGTATAAACGCTCTCCGGCTGTTCTCCCGATAATTCCAGATCCACTCCCTGTACCCGGTATTGATCCAGAACAGTCTCCGGCCGTTCCGCTTTTACCGAAATCTGGTTCCCCTTAACTGTCACCGTCTTTTCTGACTTTGTAGACTTCGCTGGCAGGGCGGAGCGAAAAACTTCCCGTCCCGCCACAGTACTTCCTGTACCTGTTTTAATTCCTGTCATCCATGACACCCTCTTTCTAAAACTGAAGCTTTACTTTTTTATCATGATTCTTCCTTCGTCCCCTCATTTGCCAGAAAACGATTGATCGCGCTAAATACCGCGCGGATCGAAGCTCTCGTGATATTGGAACTGATCCCCACGCCATGGGTCACGATCCCTTTTTCTTCATCCATCAGATGGATATATGCCGCCGCCTGGGCATTGGATCCCATCTGCAGCGCGTGCTCCGTATAATCCAGCACCTTGATTGGCATGCTAAGTTCTCCCTGCAGTCCGCGCTGAACTGCATCGATGGGACCGTTGCCCAGTGCTTCAATGGTCTTTTCCTGTCCTTCGTAAGTATAGGTCAGATATACTTTTGTATCAAACTCTATATTATCTATATCGTCACCTAAATCCTCCACCTTAAGTCTGCGGAAATGATAAGGTTCTTTTCTGTCGATATAATGCTTCTTAAACTCACTCATAATCTGCTCCGGCGCTACTTCACCCTGACGCTCAGAGATCTCCTGAATGACATCGGCAAATTCCTTGTGCATACTTTTGGGCAGTTTAAATCCAAAGTATGTATCCATGACAAATGCCACGCCACCTTTGCCGGACTGGCTGTTGATGCGGACGATAGGCTCATACTCTCTCCCAAGATCACTAGGGTCAATGGGCAGATAAGGAACTTCCCAATGCTCCTGATTTCTCTCATGCATCGCCTGGACGCCCTTGTTGATGGCATCCTGATGCGACCCGGAAAAAGCAGTAAATACCAATTTCCCGGCATAGGGATGCCGCATATCCATATCCATTTTATTGCAACGCTCATATACGTCAATGATCTCATTGACATTTTCGATCTCCAGCTCCGGATCGATGCCCTGTGAAAACATGTTATACGCGATATTGAGAACATCTACATTTCCAGTTCTCTCACCATTTCCAAACAGAGTTCCCTCAATGCGGTCCGCACCGGCCAGCAGAGCAAGCTCAGCAGAAGCTACTGCGGTGCCCCGGTCATTGTGGGGATGTATACTCAGGATCACCCGCTCACGGTCAGTAAAGTGGGTGGACATCCATTCGATCTGATCGGCATAGACATTTGGTGTATTCATCTCCACCGTGGAGGGCAGATTGATGATCACAGGCTTATCTTTACTGGCTCCCCATTCATCCAGAACAGCCTCGCAGACTTCCAGTGCATAGGGGAGTTCCGTCCCGGTAAAACTCTCCGGCGAATACTCAAGAACGACTTCGCCGTCATAATCTTTCATATATTTTTTTACCATTTTAGTTCCGTCGATGGCGATCTGCTTGATCTCATCCTTGGACATATGGAATACCACATCTCTCTGAAGAGTAGAGGTGGAGTTATATATATGCACTACCGCCCTCTTAATGCCTTTCAGGGATTCAAAAGTCTTCTCGATCAGGTGCTCCCGGCACTGAGACAACACCTGAACTGTCACATCATCCGGAATCAGCCGGCGGTCCACCAGCTGACGCAGAAAATCATATTCGATCTGGGAAGCACTAGGAAAACCAATCTCTATTTCCTTAAAACCTAATTTTACCAAAAGATTAAAAAATTCTATTTTTTCCTCCACAACCATCGGCTCGATCAAAGCCTGGTTTCCGTCCCTCAAGTCAACACTACACCACACTGGTGCTTTTTTTATCTCTTTATTTGGCCATGTCCGCTGTGGAAAATCCACCACGGGAACTCGTCGATATCTCTTATAATTTAACATTTACTCTTACCTCTTTTCATTTTCTATATTTTCATTCTTCTTCGGATGTGGCAGCCGGCGGCACAGTTGATTCCTGTGGTTTCTCCCCCGACTGCGTAAGTAGGACTTCTACCCACACTTTGGATTTTAGTTTCAGAGCCGGCGGCAGATCAAATAAAATCTCTACCCGGTGTCTGCCTGCTCCCAGTCCCTCCACATCGATCGCGGCGCCAAGACTGGTAAGGGTAATTCCCTGCAGGTCTTCTTCATTGCCGCTGATATGAATCGTATGGCGCTGGTTTTCATCTAAATAACTAAAATTCAAATCTTTTGGAAGATTCTTTACATTGATATCTGTATTGACAAAGGAAAATGTCCTCTTTCCATTTTTCTCAATCACACATCGGATGGAAACCGCATTAAATTCATCCTCCAGTTTGCAGCCGGAAGGCTGGATATATTTGGTCAGATCCGCCTCCTGTTCCACATCCTTCCTGGCATCGCTGATATCCACAGGAATGGTGATGGATTTAAGTTTGTCGAGATCCGCTTTCGTCCCCGATACCATAACGCTCTCCGGTTTGAAATCTGTCTGTATATGACGGTATCCCTCCGCCGGAGTTCCCGTCACGTCCACAAAGACAGGGATCTTCTTTGTGGGCACTACCTGTATCTTCACACGGATCTTATCCTTGCTAAAGGTCACATTGCTGCTGTCGATCACATCCTTATCATCGTCATAAAGGATCGGCGTAACATCCGCCTCAAAATCCTGGCTCTGTCCATTGAGATGAAGCATGGCGCCCACGCTGGCAACCCTCTTCACCTTTGACGCCCCTCCGGAGATGTCGATCATATTTGGCTGTGTAATAATCTCTCCCAGCACATAAGATTCTGCCAGTTCTCCCTCTGTAGTGATCTGTATTTTAAACTGCCTGCTGTCTCTTTTCTCCAGAGAAACCCGGAGAACCTCATTGTTCCAGTCAAGTTCTACGTTTTCTTTGGTGGTTTTATTTAATTTCACCTGGATTCCTGCCGTGTTCACTGTAGAAAGCTTACTGAGATCCGCACTGGCATAAAAATCCTCTTCCGCCAGTTCTTCAATAAAGCTGCGCTTTCCCTTGACTGTCACATCCACGGTTTTCCCACTCTCCACCTCATATACCTGATTGGCAGAGGTAATTACATTTTCATTCAGTATATCCACAGGGATGTCGGTAAACTGCCTTGAAATGGTGGGATCTGTTATATTTATAATGACCAGCCATACAATAAATGCCACCACTAACGCCAGGAGCTTGAGCCAAAGGTTTTTCATAATCCTATTTTTCATGCTTTTTCGCCCCCCTCCACCATCTTCTGCGTGAACTGTCGGAAGATTTTCTGGACACCCTCCGTAAAAGTTCCGTCATCGCCTCGGCATCTACATGCCTGGTCAGTTTTCCTTCAGCAGCGACGGACACCACTCCTGTCTCCTCTGAGACAACAATCGTCAAAGAATCCGACACCTCGCTGACGCCAATACTGGCGCGGTGTCTGGTTCCCAGATCCTTACTCAGCTCCAGATTATCGGAAAGTGGAAGATAACAAGTCGCCGAAACCACACGGTTATCCCTCAATATAACGGCCCCATCATGCAGTGGCGTATTGTGTTCAAAAATATTGATCAGAAGCTGACTGCTGATCTCTGCATCGATGGGAATTCCCGTCCTCTCAAATTCCCGGCACTGGATCTCTCTCTCCACTACGATCAATGCCCCGGTCTTTACTTTCGCCATTTCATATACGGCTTTCACGATCCCCTGAATGCTCCGGTCGGAATATCTCTCAGTCTTATTCTTACTGTCCTCAAAGGGCGATATAGAAGAAAAAGACTTGCGCCCCAGCTGCTCCAGAGCATTCCGGAATTCTGGCTGAAATATAATCACAATGGCCGTAATTCCGATCACCATCGCATTCTGGAATATCCATAGAAGTACATTCATCCCCAGAATCATCGCAATGATCCATACCAGAAAAAGCACTATGATCCCCTTCATCAGCACCCAGGCACGGGTATCTTTGATCCATATAACGATATGATACACGGCAAAGGCGATGATGATAATCTCAATGATATCGATCACATTGATACTTGGCATCGAAAGCCATGCGACATAATCTCTGAAAAATGTACGTATTGTCTCCATATCCGTTCAACTCCTATTACTTTTTATCCGGATTGATATCCTCTCCCAGAACTTTTTCAATCTCATTTTTTAAATCGATAACTGCTTCGTCCCGGTCGTCGATCTTCGTAACGGTTTTATCCACTACGGCCACTTTTAATTTGGGAACTGCTTTCACATAATAAAAATATTCATCATCTTCAAATTGAAGTTTTCTGACTCCTGTGTAATCCAGGCTCATCCTGAAAAACTGCACCACATATGCTGCCACCGCGGTGAGGGACAGCCCCGTCAAAAGCTGGTTGACATCTGCGTTCACCTGCCAGAATATGTCTCCCCCCAAAATCCCTGCCATACAGGTGATAATCCCCACAAAAATCCCGATCTGAGAAGCATGATTATATCTTCCCTTTCGTATGATAAACACCAATAGATAGGCCACAGTAAAGGTGCAGAGATAGACGATCATTTCCCTATTATTCAGCACATGATCGATCATATACTGTAGCCCTTCCATGGTGTTACCTGTATCTACCGCATTCTGAGAGATCATATGGTACTGCCGGATTCCTGCTAACAAATACCGGAGAAAAATTCCCATGCCACAGGCAGGTATCATCGCCGGAGTCAAAAACAGTGCTGCGATCACTGGAACCGCATAAGATATGTTGATTCCCCATAATACAGGGATCAAAAGAACCAGGTAACTCTGTACTCTGGTATATCTGCCAAACAAAAGAAAATATACCGCCAGAACAGCAAATACAGCAAAGGCGCAGACCATCGAAACAGCCGCTGTCTCTGCCAGCACCAGAAGCGCCGCCACACACATCACGGCAATATCCGGAATAAAACCACAAAACAAAGCGAGAAGAATCACAACAGGTACGGCATAATAATTCAGGCCCTCCTGAAATGGCAGTTGATACAGAATAACACTAAAAATTCCGGCAGACACCAGAATCTTCATCATCGCCCTCAGCACTTTATAATGTTTTTCAAATATATCCTTACATTTTGCCTTAAAAACCAGCAATCCCATCATCATAGAGCTGTTTCCTCCTTCGGCCCATCTGCGCTGCTGCTCTCCTGATCTTCGCGGTCATAATAACCAATCAGTTCCTGCAAAGCTGCGTAGTATTCCTTAACCCTGCTTTTGGAGGCTTCATACTGCACCGAAGAAACACTGACAGTCACAAAGGTAAATAGTAAAAGAAGCAAAATATACAGTATCAGAAAATACCTTGCCATTCCTGTATAATCGATCACCAGGGCGTTGGTGATTATGTATTCCATATGGTACAACCCAACAAGAAGCACCACAAGAAAAACCGCAGCAGATACGGAAACCAATGTCTTAAGTATCTGCATCCGGATATAATCCAGTTTAAAATACCTGGTTCGCTCAAGATCTATCTTACCTTTATTTTGTTCATAATCTGATAAGCGTATCATAATCCTAATTTTCTCTTCGCTAAGCATATGAACTCCAATCTTTTCACATTTATATTGTATTCTACCACAAAATAAAGAATAATAAAAGATAAAAGCCCCGATTTTTTATAAAATCGAGACTTTCCTTATTATATACCATATATTTCTTACACATAAACCGCAAAACAGAATGCCTGATAGTTCAAAAAGTATCTTCCGGTCATAGTACCTGATACCCTCTGATTCTATAGTACTCTTCTCAGTATTTTTTACAAGTTCCACCGCCTTTTTATGCTTTTGAAAATTTTCCCTCCATCCCTCAAAATCGGACCACTTTGCTGGAACCATTTCCGCCAGCCACTTCCAACCATAACGGTGATTCCACTGCAGTTCTCTGGCCGCCAGGCCATGCCGGTTGATAAAACGCTCCCCGGCGACCGTTCGATCCTGATCGTCAGATAAAGTAATATTGATCCGGTCGAAAGTAACTGCATCCCAAAAACCAGAGGCCTCTGCCATAAGAAAATGTCCTGGTTCCCTCAGAACCCCGCGTATCGTCATGGTCCTTCCCATCCACTCCACCTGCTGCCCTTCCGCCAGATGGGTGCCGAACAATTCTTCTGCAAGCCCCTCGCCGATAATGCAACCCTCCTTGTCCTCTGGAAGAAGATTCTTTCCCAGGGGAAGCAGGCAGTGAGAGGGTCCGTATACTGCAATGACATCTGTCACCGTACTTTTTCCTCCTTCCATGACAGACACCAATTCATTTTTAAGCTCTGTCCAGACCGCAAAGGTTTCCTTATCCTCTGGTTGTGATTCCCCTTCTCCGTCTTCCGGGATCCCCTGCTGCAGCATGACTGAATTGATCCATTCTGCATCAAACTCCTGTACCTCTGCCTGAAGCGAAATATTTCTAAAATAACTTCCTGCCCTGTTCCCAGATACGCTTCCCATCCACAGGAATAGAACAGTCAGGCAAAAGCATACAGCCACTGCCACGATCCTGCGTTTTCTTATCCCCATCATTCTTCTCTCAGGCGCACCCTGTCACCTGCCTCCACATAGCGGTCTGAATCAGCGATGATCCGGCTGTCCTCTTTTATTGATTCAGACTCCAGCGCCGCGTACATTTCATTTTTATCCAAAACTTTTACTTCTACTTTCACTGCCTTTTCCTGCTCTCCCAGGACGGTATTCAGCTTCTCAACAACTAACACATAATATCTGCCATTTTCCTGGCGCAGTGCCGTGATGGGAATAGTACAGGACTGATTGTCCGACTCCTGTGTTACCTCCATGGAAGCTGTCTCTCCAAGATGAAAAGATTCCGCTGGCAGCAACACCGTCACCAACATGAACTCTTTGCTCTCATCCAGCTCTAACGATGTTATGGAAAGATCTTTTTCCTCTCTGCCAGAAGCCGTCAGTACCACAGTATCCCCCAGAGATACCAAAGCAGCCTCCTCGGGATTCATTCTGCCGGCAAACAGAAATCCCTCGCTGTCATCAGTCATGGTAAAGATGGCTGTGTCCAGTGTTTTTTGTCCAACATTGACAAGAATCTCCGTGATCACACCATCCTTGGGCGCCAATATCTCTCCCTTCTTCTCTTCCAGGGCCGTCAGCCTGCCGATCTTCTCCTCCAGTTTTTGGATGGCAATGTTATTTATCTCAATGCTGTTATCCGCCTCCGGCATCCCCTGAGCTTCACGAATCGCTCTCTTCGCCGCCTTCTCTTCTTCTTTTGCGGTGCTTTTGGCTGCCTGGTAAGCCTCCCTTGCTTCTTCCACTTCTTGCCGGGCAGCCAGCGGGCTCTCCTTGTCCTTCCGACGTTGTGCCTTCCTCAATGCCCTCTTTGCCTTCTCCAGCTCTCCAGACAACCTGTTAAGAGTCAACTTATTGTTCTCCCTTAGCTGCTCATAATCCTCCTGTGCCTGGGACTTATCCCTTAACCGTTTATTTTCTGCCTGCCGCTGATTCTGCCGGACGGCCTCATTCTGCAGCTCCAGTGCCCTTTTTTCTCCCCTGACACCCTCTAACTGTTCCCGCAGATGAGTCTCATCAAGTACGGCCAGCACTTCTCCCTTCTTCACCCTCTGCCCCACACTTACCAGAACACGTTTCATCAGCTGGTCCGGCTGTGTCATAACAGAGAGTTCCTGGTTCTTCTCAATCCTGCCCTCCACGGTCAGCGTGTGCTGAATTTTCCGGGAGGCTGGTTCCGTCACACTGACCTTTGCCACTGTAAAAGAAGCCGCCGCTTTGGAAACCACAGTAAAAAGCACCATAATCCCCATCAGCAGGAGAAATCCTCTCCCCCAGAATGAAATCATTTTTTTCCTTTTATTCATAGAAACCTCCTATGCTATTCTTTTACTGCTGAGGAAGCGATGCCCTGCTCGAGATAATCCTGCCCCATAAGAAATACAAATACGGCGGGAAGCAGCGCTGCCAATGAGGCACAGAGAGAAAATCCAGCATTGCCGCCGTCGATCTCCGGTAAAAACAGTGAGAGGGGCCATCGGCTCTTTGTAGTCAGAAAGGTCATCGGCTGCTCGATCATATTCCAGCACTCCAGAAAGGCCAATACCAGCGCCGATGTAATTCCAGGTCTGCCAAGGGCAATCCCAATGCCAAGAAAAATCTGTAACTCCCCTGCCCCATCTATTCTGGCAGCTTCTATGATGCTCTCCGGGATCCCGCTGAAAAAACGGTACATAATAAACACAGAAAAGGTGGAAAAGATTCCCGGCAGAATCACACTGGCGCTGGTATCCATAAGGCCCATAGCATCCAGCACCAAATATTCTGAGAGCATGGTAACCTGAAAGGGCATCATCATCATGACAATATACAACATATAAAGAAATCCCCTGCCCTGGAAAGAATACCGCGCCAACCCCCAGGCCGCCGGCATTCCAACGATCAGCTGCCCCGCCAGGATACATCCTGTCAGCTTCACCGAGTTCCAAAACATCTGAAAGAATTCCGGGGAATCCAGCAGCAGCCCCACAACATTCCGCAGCGTGGGAAACTGGGGAAACAGCCGCCAGGAAACAAAGCCATCCGCTCCTTTTATCATTGGGGCAATCAGCTCCATCATCTCCTGATCCCCCATAAACGTACCAGTCAGCAAAAACACCACTGGACTCACCGTCAGAATGGCAAAAAACCCAAGTACCACTGCCGCCAAAGTCCTTTTCATGATAACTCCTCCCTTCCCCAGCTCTGGTGTAATAACAGGACAAATACGGTGATCAAAAGGCACAGGAGCACAGAACCAGCTGCCATTTTATCCACAGACAGCTCCGCAAACCAGTTATTGAACACATGCTGCAAAAGATAGATCCTCTCCTGGGGATAGCTGCCTGCCACAAGATATGCCTCCCGGAATACCTTAAAGGAATTCAGAAAAGAAAGGATGACAATGGTAAGTGCGGTCTGGCGGATGTTTGGCAGAGTGATATAACGAAAGCATTTCCACTCTCCCGCCCCATCCACTCTCGCCGCCTCATAGATGGACAAAGATATACCCTGCAGGCCTGCCATCCATAAGATCACATCATAGCCAAGATTTTTCCAAATATAGCTGAATACGAGAATTCCAAAAGAAGCCCCGGTATTCATCCAGTCCTTTCCCGGAAGTTGAAAGAAATCAAGAACTCCATTTACTGCCCCTTGGCTGTCGAACAGCAGCTGCCAGAGCAGCACCACACTGGCTGCCGGTATCGCAAGAGGAGCTAAATACGCACTTTTTAACAACTTTGTTCCCCTTACAAATCTTTGAAGCAGAACGGCGATCCCCAGAGACAGTACCAGCAGCAGCGGCAGACAGACGAGAACAAAACGAAGCGTATTTCCTGCGGCCAGTAAGAACGCCCGGTTCCCCAGCACCTGTCTATAGTTGTCAAAACCAGCAAATCCCGCCCCAGACGCTTTCATAAAAGAGCGCCGCACTACATCCCCGAAAGGTATAAGGTAAAAAAGCACAACCCCACACAGGCTGGGAAGAATAAAATACCATCCCGCCCTGCATCGTTTTTTCATATGTTTATTCCTGCCTTTCCTACTACTCTGCCAGATACAGATTTACCTTTTTCATGACAGCCTCCACCGCTTCTTCCAGACTCTGGTCTCCCTTTAGATATTTCTCCCCCTGCTCCAGAACAAACTCCTGTATGACGCGGTTTGTCATAGCTGGTTTCTCCAGTCCTTCAATGATTCCTGTCATTTTATCGATATCCGACTGTCTCAGATTGATAAATTCATAGCCATATTTTTCGCCCCCTGGACCGTTAAAGCTTACAGATGAACCGTCTTTTACACGGGGATCATCCATCTTTTCCTGGCAGATCTCATCATATGCTGCTTTGTTCACCGGAAATCCATCACTGTCACTGGCTGCTTTTTTCCCCAGCAGCTCTTTGACAAATTCTTTTGCCAGCTCTGTATTCTCTCCCTCCGTCACCCCTGCCATAAGAGAAGGGATGTAGGATTTTACCCTGTCCTGGTTCATCAGGCAGTAATCTGCCTTTGTCTGTTTCCATGTGCTGCACATCTGCTGGAGATCATATAAGCCAGCCATAGACCCAAATGCGATCTTACACTTTCCAGCTATCAATCCTGCACTGTTGTGGGTGCCGATCTTCGACCCCTCCATGGTGCCATCCCCGGCCATTTTATCCATATAATCATTATCTTTCCTTCCAGAATCCACATCATATATCTTTTTGGCACTCTCCAGATATTCTTTCAGTGCCTCCCGGTTCAGGCTTCCATCCTCTGTCAGCCAAAGGGCGGAATCGGCATAATATAGATCGCGAAGCAGCGTCCGTCTTCCCTTGTTAGGCGGAGTGATATCTCCCGAACTCGTTTTCTTGGTCTGGGAGACATAGTCCGCCAGGGCGTTCAGACTGCCTCCTGCTCTTAATGCCTTTTCATCCCCTTCCAGGATGGGCAGAAGAAACCTCGCAGGCATGGCATATATCTTTCCGTTCTTTTTACTTGTCTCTATCATATTAGGAAAAATACCCTCTGCCTGGTCTATCTCTGCCACGGTATCGCTAAGGTCTGCCAAAATCCCCTTTTCGATATAGCTCTCATAGGGCATACCATCCAGGATCAATACATCCGGACCTTTTTGGGCGAGAATATTCGTATTCAGAACAGACAATGCATCCTGCAGCGTCACACTGTCATCTCCGGAAAGCCCAAATTCCAGGTTCACCAAAACATCCGGATGAGTCTTCCGAAAAGAGGCCGCCACCTTACGAAGAACGTTGGATTCTTCCAGTGCATAGACGGTCAACTCATTTTCTGGCACTGAAGCTGCATTTTTATCATAAATAAAATGGAGGATCTTATCCGTTCCCCCGTCATTCAAGGCCAAAATGATATGATCGTCACCAAACCCCTGAAGATTGAGAAAAATAATGTTTCCATTACTCAGAGTGGTCAGCGATCCATCCACCAGCTGTTCCGCCACACTTCCCCCTCTGGTAACATGAAAAATCCCATTTTCATTAGCATACATCAGCCCATTTTCCTTTTGTCCCCCAGAAAAAACCATGGGACTTCCCCTGTCCGTATCCGCAGACCTTAACTTTGGGTTCTTTTTTACCAGATCATCCAATATGCCTTCCGATTCCAACCGGCTTCCTTTTTTCGTATCAAACAGCATAACACCGTCACTGTGTACCGCGGTCAGCACATCCCCCGCGGTATGAAAATAAGAGATGCCGGCCCCCTTTGTATCAAATGCCTGGCTGCAGGTTCCACTGGACAGATCCACTTTAAGCAGGGTGCCACTCCCATCCAGAATAAAGAGATTCCCAGTGCTGTCAAAGCTCATCTGCCGCACCTGATTTTCTTTCTTTGCTCTGGGAAGCTGAAAAGAGAACTCCTTTGCCTTTCCTTTTTTATTCACCAGCTTTCCCTTTACCGCCCCATTTACGGCATATTCCGCCAATACTGCACTACCGTCTGGAGTGATGGCGGATAGCGGCATATAATTCTCCGCCACACCTGTGATCGCCGTCGTTTCCCAATTTTTCCCGAAGTCCCTGCTTGAAAGCATAAAATATTTTTTTTCGTTTTTATTTCTCCCCAATGCTGCCAGACTTCCATCCGAAAGCCTGTTTAGAGCCATAATGTTATTGATTCCCTCTGGCAGTCTCACTTCGTTCTCAAGAAAGCGCCCGCTTCCCCCCTTTTTATCTTCTTCCTCTTTTGCCTGTTCCTTTCCTGTAGAATCTGCTTTACTGCCCTCCGGGCTGCTCTTTCCACATCCTGCAAAAAATGTAGTGATTAGTGCTGCCACCAGCAGAAAGCATATCATCTTTATTCCCCGTTGCATAATTCCCTCCATTCCTCACCTTTAGTACAACAAAAACGAACGGTACTATGGTGCTTCGTAATTTTATAAACTCATTGTAACAAAATAACCTTTAAACTTTCTTAAAAAACACCTTTATTTTTTTCTTATTTTTTAAAGGATATTTTAAGGTAATTGTGCTACACTGAAAAGAAAAAGAATGGAGATAACTATGAAAATCTTACTGATAGAAGATGACAAAAAATTATGCGGACTTCTGCAGTTTCAGTTACAGAAAGAAGGTCATCAAATCGACTGCTGTCACGACGGACGGGATGGCATGGATCTATTTTTACAGGATGGACACGATCTGGTGCTGCTGGACCGTATGCTGCCTACTATGAATGGCATGCTCGTACTAAAAAAAGCAAGGGCGGCTGGAATCCAGACACCGGTCATCGTCATCACGGCACTAGGTGAACTCTATGACCGGATCGAGGGACTGGATTGCGGTGCCGACGACTATATCGTCAAACCTTTTGAATTTGAAGAACTATCTGCCCGGATCCGCTCTCTGGGAAGAAGAAGCGGTACCTATGAGGATGATAATCTCTTGTTTTTAGGAGATATTTCCTATGATAGTGACCTCCGCATCCTGCACGCTCCCAAGGGGGAATTTCCCTTATCTGTGAAAGAAGGGCTTCTTTTAGAAGTTTTCCTGCGTAATCCTGGCAAGGTTATGCACCGCATGGTTATATTCTCGCGGGTATGGGGCGTAGATGCCCCAGTGGAAGAGGGAAATCTGGACACCTATATCCATTTTATAAGAAAACAGCTGCTCTATGCTGGAAGCACTCTGCAGCTGAAAACGGTACGCGGTGTTGGATACATTCTGGAACAGCCATAGCCCGGTGGCGCGAATTGGAACTCTATTTCATCCTGCGCCATCGAACCAGATAAGGGGGACTGCTTATGTTTCGTAAACTTCATATACATCTGACACTATTTTGTACTCTGGTAACCGGACTGATTTTTCTTACTCTGACAGTAATCAGCCTTTTTTTCGCAGAAACCAGCATCAGGAAAAACAACTATGCTTCTTTTCTTAATCAGCTTAACTCCGTTCTGATCCACCTCCAGGAACAGGAATCCATCTCTCACCAATGGCTGAATCAGCTTCTGGAGAAAGGACAGCTCCAGCTCTTTCTTTATGACAACAACACTCCATTGCTCTATCAGAACTACCATAATTCCAGGCAGGAAAGACAGCTGGCACAGGAAGCAGAAGAAGCTGCCCGCACGCAATGCAATATCGATATTTTCTCCAGGCACACAAACCAGCTTACCCTCCACAGAGAATACACGTTCATCGCATCCACAGGACAGCAATACAACGCTTCCGCTGGAATCATCCCGAAAAAAAATGGCCGTCTTGGCATTCTCATCCTTTCCTCATTGAAAGAACAGCAGAGTCAGATCCGGCATCTCCGATTCGCCGTGTTCCTGACCGGTATCGCCGCACTTTTTCTCTTATTCCTCTTTTCACGATCCTTCACCAGGCGCCTGATCGTCCCTTTGGAAAAGAGCCAGAAAAGACAGACGCACTTTATCGCCTCTGCCTCTCATGAACTTCGCGCCCCTCTCTCCGTGCTCCGTTCCGGTCTGGAAGTGCTGGAGAAAACAGAGGATACCGCAAAACAGGCGCATACCATTGCACTGTTACAGAATGAGGGCCTCCGGATGCAGAACCTCATCCGCGATATGCTGCTTTTAGCTGGTTCCGATTCGGGAAAGCTGCCACTGCGCTGTAAATTTTGGCCGCCAGACAATATTCTCATACATGTATTTGAAAACTATGAACCTCTGGCTGCCAAAAAGTCCATCCGCTTGTCCATCCAGATCCCGGAAGAGCTGCTTCCAGACTGCTGCTGTGACAGGGAGCGGATCATACAGGTCTTTTCCATACTTATGAACAATGCCCTGTCCTATACCCCGGAAAGGGGAAAAATACATTTATCACTGGCTCTTGAAAAGCCATTCCTTGTATTCCGCTTTACTGATACCGGCTGCGGCATTCCTGACCGCGAAAAGCACCTGATCTTTGACCGGTTTTACCGCTCCGACCAGGCTCACAGCGACAGAGAGCATTTTGGCCTTGGTCTCTGCATCGCAAAGGAAATCGTTACTTCCCATCAGGGGAAAATCGGTGTGGAGGACACCCCCACGGGTGGCAGCTGCTTTTATGTGAAGCTGCCTTGCCGGAAGTAAAATATTTTTTCCATATTTATCAATATAAAAAGCAACCTGTTAAAGTCATAACCCTCCCTGTTTTCCCCATTTTTCAAGTCTTTTTGTGACAAATGTTAATTGTCTTATTGATATTTTTTCTCTTAGTTTTGTTGACGATTCATTGTTAATATGCTATAATAATCAAATATTAGCAGGTATTTATTTGTTGTTTTTGCACAACGATAAATCCAGATATTATATTAAAGACAGGAGGGAGGATAATAAATCTGACAAAAAGACTAGCACAGTTAGTCTTGCTTTGTTCATGGCTGCTGGCTGCCTGTCTAATAAGATAAGTTACTATTATTACCAAACAATTTTAGATCAGGAGGACAAATAATGAGAAAGAATTTTAAAAAAGTAGGAGCGGTACTTACCGCGTCTGCTGTAGCTCTGACCTCTATTTTTACACTGGGTCCGGCGAAAACAGCAGAAGGTGCCGATGACTTCGTTGTCGAAAAAGATCCTTATGTGATTGCCGAGGAGGATGCACAGCCCTATAATACGGCCGATCTTAAGTTGACACCAGGTCTTACATACGTAAAGGACGGTAAAGAAATCGAAGTAACCGGAGCCATTGACACACAGAGTTTCTGTGCGGATCCTACCTGTATGGAAGTAGACGGTAAGATTTATGTTTACGGAACGACAGATCAGAGATCCTATGGAACAGAGAACTCCTACACAAACGACAAAGAAAATGGAGAGGTTATAACAAATAAGTACCAGACCAAGAAATTATCCATCTTTTCCAGTTCCGATCTGGTAAACTGGACCGACGAAGGATTTATTGATATGGATAAGGTATTCTCTGACAGCGGAAAACCGGCAGGATCTGGATGGGCGGGGAAATCCTGGGCGCCATCCGCATTAAAATACGATTGTGACGGTGATGGTAAAGACGAATACTATATCTTCTTTACCAACGGTGGAAATGTTGGATATGTAAAAGGTGAGACACCCACCGGTCCATGGAAAGATGAACTCGGTGAATTGCTGATCGACAAAGGCAAGATTCCGAACGGTATGGGAACTGGCATTATCTGGAACTTTGATCCGGCAGTACTGCTTGATAATAAAGGAGATGCCTACATTTACTGGGGCGGCGGAAACGGCAGCACACCAGAACTTCAAAAACATCCGAAGACATCCCGTTCCTGCAAATTAAACATCAGTGCAGATAAAGTAGAGATGGACTGGGATACGATCACAGAACTGGATTCCTATTATCATTTCGAGGACAATGAAATCAACCAGTTTGGAGATAAGTATGTCTATACCTATTGTGCAAACTGGAATGTTCCTGCCAACAATCAATACATCAAAGATGGCAGCGTTTCCATTGTAGGATATGTTTCTGATGATCCCCTCAATGTAACATCTGATCCTGAAAATTGGCAGGAGGGTGATCCGAAATTTATTGGAAAGATTCTGAAGAATCCTGGAAGCGAATTATTTGATGAGTACTATAATAACCACCATCATATGTTTGAATTCAAAGATAAATATTATATGCTCTATCATACAACCGCTTTGGATCAGTTTTTATACAAAGATTTTTATGCACAAAAGAAAGTAAAATCATACTCCTATCGAAATCTTCATATCGATGAGATCAAAGTGGATGTTGAGAGCGACGAACCTACCATCGACGTAAAACCATCTTATGCGGGTCCGGAGCAGGTTGGAAAATTCAACCCATACCAGACAATCAACGCAACAACTCAGAGCCATCAGGGTGGTATCTCTACAGCACAGCTGGAAGACGGCAAAGTTGTAGTTGATAAGATTGATACCGGTGACTGGACCCGAATCGACGGTGTTGACTTTGGTTCAAACGGTGCTACTAAATTAGAAGCTTCCGTTGCTTCCGCTACAACACAAGGTTCCATCGAGGTATATCTGGATGAAGCATTGACAGGAACCAAAATCGCTACACTTCAGTTAAAAGATACTGGCGCAGATACTTATGAAACATTGTCAGCGGATCTGGAAAATGTAACAGGTGTACATGATGTATACTTTGTATTCCGTGGTACAGATTACCGTGTGGCTTCCTGGACATTTACAGAAAAAGAAGCACCTGCTCCATCTGCTACACCAACACCAGGCACACCAGCACCAGCGACGCCGGCACCAGGCACACCAGTACCTACTGTTACACCAGCTCCATCACCTACTGTTACTCCTTCCATGGATAAAGTCTCTGTAGCAAAACCTGCGATCAAGAGCGTAAAAAATGTGAAAGGCAAAAAAGCCAAAGTAACATTAAAGAAAAAGATCAACGGCGCAAATGGATACGAGATTCGTTATTCATTAAAGAAGTCAATGAAGTCCGCAAAGAAAGTTACCATCAAAAAAGCGAACACATTGAAAGTTACTATCAGCAAGCTTAAGAAGTCCAAAACCTATTATGTTCAGGCAAGAGCTTATAAGACGGTAAATGGTAAAAAGTACTACAGCAGTTGGAGTGGAAAGAAGAACGTTAAGATCAAAAAATAATTTTCACTCTCGCAAAACAAAAATAGGGATATCCCAAAAGCCATAACCTGGCTTAAGGGATATCCCTTTTATTTACGCGAAGGTAAGGTAAGAATACCTGCGAATTTGCTCGTCGCATCATTTAGAAAGGTAAAGGCCCATCAAAATTTGTTCTAAATTCACCGCTTATCATATCCACAAGACAATAATACTCACCGCAGTTCGGTTCTATCTCACTGCTGCCCTTCTTTACGTTTCTTATAAAAGCATAAACCGGGGTTCCTTTGACTCTGATTCCCGGCTTAAAACCGCTTTGTCCACTTTGAATTTCGCTGGGATTCAGAATATATAAGGGCACAATATCATCAAAACGATATGTCAATCCAGACAGATTTTCATGTACGATCCTGATAGCGCTTTCAAGATCCACAATCTGATCCATCTTCTCTGCTTCTTTCAGCTTCAGACGCCCACCCAGGTTTGAAAAAAATTTCATCTCATCGGAAGCAGTATAATGAAGCCGGACTCCGAAGGGGAATACTGACGGCTGCACATCAACAACACCATCTTCCTTATTTGGTCCTTTCCCCAGATCAAGACTACTAAAGTTGCAGACAGGTATCCCCTTATATTCATATTCAACGCTTAATTCCAGCATTTCCGGAGAATCTGAAGAATCCTCCCCACTCTGCTCCAAGATATAGGCATCCGCTACTTTATGATAAAATCCCTTTATTTCCATATTATCCTCAAGCCATTTTCTGGCGCGGTTACACATAAGTAATAACGGCTGGGCGCCGTCTTTCAGCCCTACTTTTACCTCAGAAATGTCCTCCCGTCTCAAGTCATAGCTTTCTTTCATCGAATATTCATATTCCTTTTTTTCATATTTGGAATAACATAAAAATCCCGCTTCTCCTATAACACAGTGCTGTCTTTCCTTCTCGTCGTCATAAACCAATAGATCATTTTCTTTCTTCCAGATCTCTTTACCGCCTATGCCAAACAGTTTTTTACAACTCTTCTTTTTCTTCATCACATCGTTCTGCTCTGTCTCCATATCGAGAACTGCCACTTCGCCAATACCGGAAAAATCAACCTCGGCGGGAAGTCTCAAATTATCTGCCTTATACGTTATATCAGACATCTTTGTCCTCTTCAGTTCTGAAACAGAACAGTATTTAACACCAAATGTTCCTTGACCTGGACTGTCTGCCGGAGGACTTTCCCCTTTGTAGGCAGTTTTCAGTTCTCCCTCACAACCACATAAATATACGCCTATACAAATGATACACATCAAAAAGAGTTTTTTCTTCATAAGCTATACCTCCATTTTTACTTTTTTCTTAGCTCCACGGCGTCATGGAACCAGCTTTAAATATAGCTTATCAGAAAAATCTTTAGGTATAGTTTATAATATCCTTACAAATATCTTACGAACAGATCAAAACAAGAAATATAGCTCTGGTCATTCCAGCGAATCTTCCTGCAGCTTATCAAACTTCTTCATACATTCCTCCACAGAAGACCCCTTTAACAAATCCCTCACGATGTTGCATATATTTCCCCACTGTTCCACCTTCATGCTGGCATTGGAGCCAAGTACGTATGTGCCTTCATTCACCTTATCCTTTAGGGGCTTAAGTGCATCGCTGCAATCTACCTCCACATTCTTGGAAGATGAGATTACCTTATTGGTCTCTGAGTACGTCTTAAGCTGTTCATCGGAAAGTATGATATCCAGGACCTCTTTCGCATTTTTCAAATTCCTGGCTTCGGCAAGGATACCGTATCCCGTCATAGAGATCACCGGCATCTGTCCGCGATGGCTCGGGAACCCGATCACCTGAAGATTAAAGTCCACTTTGCCATAAGCGGTCTCCGCATTGGCAGCCCCCCAGTACGCCATGACGATAGGCGTCTTCTGAGCTCTAAAATCTGGTCCCTCCCCTTCAATCGCCTCATAGGTATAGGCTTTATCTGCATCGATATACCCCGCATCGATTAGTTGCTTCAAATACTCAAAACCAGGGCGCATATAATCTCTTAACTTCTTTTCGCCACTGTTAATCGCCGCAATCTCCTCATCCGTATGTTCTCCGTTATACAGATCCGCATATGCCTGTGCGAGAACAAAACTTTCCAGCCACCAGCGGTTCGCCCCAATGGGAGTTTCGATCCCCTTCTCCTTAAATACCCGGCAGCAATCCATCAGTTCCTCCGGCGTGTTAGGCAGATTCAAACCATATCTGTCAAACATATCTTTGTTGACAAATAAGCCATGAACCACCACCTCCTGGGGAATAGCCACCAATTTTCCATTTACGGTATTCGCGGTCTTCACCACATCTCTCAGATTTCTTGCACTGTCCAGCACCGATAAATCTGCCAGTCTTCCCTCATTTCCCAGTACCTGGATCGTGTCAGGATTTAATAAGTACAGATCATCCATATTGTTTCGCGCCCGGTCCAGAGTTACATCATCATAGGTCTTCTCCCTATAATTCTCAGCAGTATAAGTTCTGTACTCCACCGTAAGCCCAAGTTTTTTTTCTGCCTCGCTGACAGTGATATCAAATGCCGTTCTGGCGATATTGTCCGCATCCGGATTGGATTTTTCCATGGGACCAAAGAGATTTACCGTCTTAACTCTGTTCTCCCGGTCTTCTACCAGGTTTTCATCAGAATCCCCCTGCTTTGTACAGGCAGCCATTGTAAACACCATAACTCCCATAAGAGATATAGCAGTTAACCTTTTAAGATTCTTATTAAAACAGCTTATCATCCCACTCTTCCTTTCATATTAAATATTTACCCAGTGTCTTTTTAATCGATTCCATGTCAATTGGTTTGGCGATATGCGCGGTCATCCCCGCAGCCAGAGCATCTTTTACATCTTCTGCAAAGGCATTTGCCGTCATGGCAATGATCGGTATTGTTTCTGCATCCTCCCGCTCCAGTGCCCGGATCGCCCTGGTAGCCTCATATCCGTTCATCACCGGCATCTGTACATCCATCAGGATGGCGTCAAATTCATCCTTTTCTGCGCGGGAGAACCGCTGCAGCGCCAGTTCGCCATTCTCCATAATTTCACAGTCGGCGCCTTCTCCCCGCAATACCTCAGCCAAAATCTCTGAATTGATCTCATTGTCCTCTGCCACCAGAAAATTCCGTCCCTCCAGACTGAATCCCTGCGCCTCATCTTCTTTCTTTCCCTCACTGGAAATTCCTAAGTGAAGCTCACGAACCTTCTCTTTCAGTGCAGACACAAAGAAAGGTTTGGAAAGAAATCCGTCAACGCCGACTTTCTCTGCTTCTTCTTCCATCTCTTTCCAGTCATAAGATGTAAGAAGCAGGATCGGAATGTGTTCAGGCACTTTTTCCCGAAACTGTCTAGCGGTCTCAATGCCATTCATTTCAGACATATTACAATCCAACAGAATTATGTGGTACGGATTCTTCTGCTCACAGGCAGCACACGCCTGCCGGATCCCTTCCTCACTGCTGCGGAATACATCCACAGAAACGGGTGTATCCTCCATAAGCATTTGTATATTATCAAGAATATCTTCTTCATCATTAATGACAAGCATCCGGGAAACACCATGCTCTTTCCAGAACTGTTCATCCATCGCCTTATCTGGGATGCGAAGTTCCAGGTCCACCGTGAAACAGCTGCCCTTATCCACCTCACTGGCTACCTCGATGGTTCCGCCCATAAGCTTCACAATATTTTTCGTGATCGCCATCCCCAGCCCGGTACCCTGCACCTTGTTGGTGGTGCTGTTTTCTGCCCTGGTAAATGCATCAAATATCACCTCAAGATACTCCGGTGTCATACCAAAGCCATTATCCTCAACCTCGATCCGTATATGTTCATACGGGCTGGAACGCTGCTCCAGCCCGATGATACGCAGCCAGATATTTCCCCCTTCCTGGGTATATTTTACTGCGTTAGACAGAAGATTGATCAATATCTGATTGATCCTGGTCTCATCACCGATCAGATACTCATGTTTCACACCGGTTACTGTAACCTCAAAGGTCTGTCCCTTGTCTTCTGCAGCCGGGCGGATAATGGCATCCACCGATGAGATCATGCTGCTTAGGGTAAATTCACCAATGGTGAGTACGACTTTTCCACTCTCGATCTTAGATACGTCCAGAACATCGTTGATCAGGCTGAGCAAATGCTGCCCCGACGCGGTAATCTTTTTCGTATATTCTTTTACCTTTACAGCGTTGTCTGCCTCCTTCGACAACAATGAGGTAAATCCCAATATCGCATTCATCGGCGTCCGGATATCATGTGACATATTGGACAAAAAGGTAGTTTTTGAATTATTCGCGATCTGTGCCACCTGCAATGCCTCAGCCAGCTGTTTATTATGGATCTCTCGTTCTCTTTCCCGCTCTTTTCTGCTTTTGTTCTGCTGTCTCTGACTAAAAAAGAATAACCCACAGCAGATAAAAAAGGTCAACAGCATAACCACCACCACAAAATAAATATTGTGATTCACCGCCGTTCCTTCCCGCTGAATCGCCTCTACCGGTACATATCCTATCAGATATGTAACCCCGCCGTTAACCGACCACATATAGATCAGGGATTCCTTATCCTGGATATCGTGGTAAAACATGATATTTTTTCCCACCTTGATATGTTCTGAAACATTCGACTTTATTTTTTCTTCATATATTTTATTTGCACGGTAAAAATCGGACAGATTGATGTGTCCTGCTACCCTTTCTCCTATCCCTTTTGGCTTTAACACCAGTCTCTGGCTCTTTACGTCCATGACATAAAGGATGGCACTACTGTTATAAAATTTATTTGGCAGCGCATCCTCAAAAGAATCATAGACATACTCTATGTAAAGGGTTGCGATCTCCTTGTCTTCCTTTCTAACCGGACATCGCATCGTATATGCCCAGGTTCCCATACCATTTAAGTAGGACTGGGACATCATAAGCCCCTCCACTGACTTTCCCGAGGAAAAATCTAATTCCTTGGGAGAAAATGTGCTCCCTGTATTGGATATTCCTTCCGTTTTTCCCCGTGGAACATAAGAAATCTTAACCATGGTATTATTTCTATTATAAGAACGGATAAACGCTTCGGGATCCTCCATAGTGGCAATCTCCTGTGCTAACAGCTTCTGAAATTCTGCTTCTCTTTTCAGCATCACCTCTATGGTTCCCCGGATCAGGTCCAGATTTTCACTTAGGTTTTCCACCGCGGATTCCGACATCCGTGTCGATATTTTATCTGCTGCCAAATACACCGCCACACCCATAATAGAGAAAAACAATATAATGGGGATAATTAAATTAATGCTTCTTCTTGCTCGATTTCTTTTCTTTCTCTTTTTCATCTCATAAATCATCCTTTAATTATATACTTTTCTATTTATTACATTGTACTCACATGATCGGGAGAAGTCAAGATTTTCTGCAACTGCCAAAAATTTACTGCTTTTACAATAAAAGCACTGCCGCCGCAAAAGAACTTTTGCTGGCGGCAGTCTAGTCATTTGATGGGAAGGAAACTCACTTTATTTTCTTAGTCCCCGATGGCAATACCACTGTTAGCCCTGCAGTTTAAACATACTTTTTTCAGATTCTGGGTACGAAAACTCTGACGCAGATCATTCATTGTCTCAGAATTCCATGCATCCATAATTGAAATATCATGTAAATTCCCAAGCAAAAAATGTCTGTTATATCCGATACAACAGCAGCCATACATATTCCCCTCGTAATCAATTACTAACCGCTGAAATGGATCTGGACAATGATACTCCTTATATTCTTTATCGGCCAGCTCCAAAACATTAGACAGATCAAGATATTCCTGAAAATCTACCATGTCAGCGACATTTCTCCATTTTTCAATAAAAGCTTCCTGCTCATTCAGATTGTCTGGCTGTTTGCAAAAACTCAATCTCAGAAATGGTCTTTCTTTTCCCATAGCCGTCCGGGTATTTAAAAAATCATATATATTGCGCTCCAATAACTCCAGATTTCCTCCCCGTATTTCCTTGTAAGTTTCCTTCGTCGAAGCATCGATGGAGATTTGCAGCCGGTCTATTTCCATATTAATTAAGAACTTTGACATTTCTTTCGTCAAAAGTGTCCCATTGGTAATTAGAAAAAAATCTACAGGATCAATCGTTTTCACTCTTTTCACGATTTCTTTGATCTGTGGATGAAGAAGACATTCTGAGTCCTGCCCAATTAAAATAGCCGGAAGATGAAAATCTTTGCTCTGTTCTACAATCTGATCCACCAGCTCCAGAGGCATATTCTTATGTTTATTATTCATATTTTTGTCAAAACGTCTTGCACACATTTTGCAGCACAAATTACAGTCAGAATTGATCCCAAGCTCGATAAACAAAGGATATTCAGAAGCCTGCTCCCCTTTACACGTATCATCCCAGTCTCTCCGGTACTGCACAAAGCGTTCACCATGGATCACTTTTAATCTTTCTACCACATCAACGATATCATATCTTGTTACATGCCCTCTGTCCGCTTTCTCCAACTTTTCTCTCCTCTTTTCATCAATACTAATATGGGATCAATTGTGATCGTATTCTTCCCCAAGCAGCGAAAGGATGTATGATCCCCACCACTTTCCTTCATAAAAATACTGTTTTCTCAAAAAACCATCCTCATGAAACCCAAACTTTTTATACAAATCATATTTCTTACTGTCAAATTCATAAATTTCTGTCCAGATTTTATTTAATCCCAATTCATGAAATCCATAATTAAAAAGTAATCTGCAGCTTTCTTCTGCAATCCCTTCGTCATCAATGTAAGCTTTATTTTTTCCGATATAAAGAGATAAATCCGAATGCCGGTGAACCCAGTTGATATAACACAAGCCACAGCATCCCACCAATTCATCCGTATCCACCATGCGTATCGCGAACATAATCGTTGAAGGATCTCCATTTACAACACCCTCGAACCATCTTTGCTGCATACTGGAACTTATTTCCCGGTACTCCCGAAAATGCTTTCTAAACTCTGGAAGATTCCGCCAATAACGAAGTTGTTCCAGGTCCCCCGCCTCGATCGACGTCAAATATACCTTATTTCCGCTGATCATCTTCTAAAACCTCCCATGTCAGACATTCGTCCGCTTTCACATCACGTTTCAAACGCTTTCCGATCACCTTATCCAGATCAAATGGATAGACACAATCCTTCTTCAGGGGACGAAGCGGAAAAACATCCTCCTTCGTGATGCATTCTCCCGCCTTTAAATCCCTGACCAGATAAACTGCACGCTGCTGAACAATAACAGAATCCTGTTCATTTTTCTCAACCTTTTTTATGCCATCTCCCAATGCCTCATATAATTCCATCGAAGCATCCACCATTTCTCTCCATGATTTCGGATTCATGGCAAACTTATGGTCTGGTCCTTCCCGGTCATTGTCATCCGTAAAATGTTTCTCAAACACACGGGCACCTAATGCCAAAGCACCCAGAACCGTTGTATGACCATAGGTATGATCCGAAAGTCCCAGCACACAGTCCGGATACCGCTCTGCATACGTTTTCAAAACATTCAGGTTGATAGATGAAAAATTCTCCCTGCATGCCGTATAATTGGTATTGCACTGCATCAATACAATATCTTTTGTGTATTGAACCAATTCACCCATGGCCCGGTCGACATCTCTTAGATCAGAAGCACCCGTAGCCAGCAGCACCGGCTTATTTTTCCCAGCTATATAAGCTAACATCTCAGTCCATGTGATATCTCCCGAACCAATCTTGTACGCATTTACATAGGGAGCAGCGTGATCCACAGAGGCAAAATCATAGGGACTTGTCATATATTCAATTCCCACTTCATCGCACTTTTCTTTTAGAAGGGGCGTCCATTCATCTTCCAAACTGGCATCCTCATAAACTTCATAGACCGATTTCTTCCAGTTCGCCTGATGGGATATTTGTGCCATGGAATCAAAACCATTCCTGCTTACGATGGTCTGGGCTTTGAAATTCTGAAACTTTGCCACATCCGCGCCTGCTTCTTTGGCCAGTTCGATCAAATAAACTGCCCGTTTCAGATCTCCATCATGATTTGCCGCAATATCTGCGATAAAATAGGGCCTTCCATTTTTAGTTATCTCCCTGTCTCCTATTTTCATGACGTCCTCCCCCAATTTTTTAATTTTTCATGATATCCATCACAAAATAGCTGATAAAATCTTTCTATACTTTCTTCTGGTGAAGGAATAGAAATCCCCAATGTTTCCCTTGCCTTTTTGTTACTCATTCCCATATGCTTTGATCGTCTCGCCTTAAACGGAAAATGATCACTTTGAGACTTTTCAATCCGTCCCTCTTTTAAAGAAAATATAGATTGCATGTATGTTCCAAAATCATATTTGGAAATACAGCCGCTGGCACAGACATGATAAATTCCCTGCCTATCCTCTTCTAACAGTTTTACGATCACTTCTGTCAGATTATTTACTAAAATTGGAGAAAAATCAATATCGGTAAACATATGAAGAATTTCTCCTCGCTGCAGGGACTGATAAATCCATTCTCCAAAGCTATATTTATTCTGTACATTAAAACCGTATATATTGGTTCTCACAACCAGATGATTTCTTTTCAGTACCTCTTCTTCCCCCATCCATTTGGTTTTGCCATAATGATTCACCGGATGGGTGATATCCTCTTCTCTGTACAGCCTTTGATCCTTTCCGTCAAACACGGCATCCGTTGAAATGTAAACCATTTTACATGAGATTTCATCACATATTTTTGCCAAAAAAACGGTGAGTTCCGTATTCAGTTGATACGCAAGATCCTGCTCTTCCTCACAGAGATCTACATTTACGAGTGCTGCTGTATGGATCAAAACATCAGGGGCAGCCCGCAATATACTTTCCTTTAATTTATTATAATCCAAAAGATCAAAGTGCTCACATTTTATTTTATCTGCTCGAAACAGAACCTTATCCACCCCAAAGATTTCACACTGGTCTTTCAGTAAATATGCTATATTGGCACCTAACATACCGGCTATTCCGGTTATATAAATTCGATTCATCCTGATCACCTTACTACCTTATCATTTTTCAAAGAAATGAGTAATCCTTCGTTTCGGATAAATCCCTGATTGATCTGCCTGATCTCTGGATGTGCCTCCAGATATTGCAAAATATCCTTTGAGTGAAAATCTTGTTGCTGCACCGAATAAAAATGTTCATAGATCTTCTTTATAAACTCATAATCTTCTGGTTCATCGATCGTCCAGCGTTCATCATGTAGATTTCCCAATGTGCTTTCATAATTTTGAATCTGAAAGGATTCAGGATTGTTTTTTATATACATGGTTACATGCTCGCGTTCGGAGGCAAGACGTGCCTCCTCCCAGGCCCGCTCTAAAACCGGAAAGCGCATGATCTCCAGATCGAGACCATCTGCCAGTGTCTCAGAAACCGCTGCCATATAATCAGTATCCGGCTTTAATTTTTCTATCGCATCATCCAATATCCAGGCATCAAACACCGGACAGTCCGCCGTGATCCGGATCACGTACTCCGGCTGTATTATCTTTGCCGCCTGATAATAACGGTCCAAAACATCTGTGGAACTTCCAGCAAATACTCTCATTCCCAACCCGGATACCAGATTCACAATGGGAACATCCTCCGGATTCAGTGTGGTGGCCACCATCACTTCATCCACATATCTGCTTTGCGCCGCCCTCTCGATCACACGTTCTAATGCCGTTTTGCCACACAAATCCTTTAACACTTTGGAAGGCAGCCTGGAAGAACCACATCTCGCCTGAATGATTGCTAAAAATTTCACTGGTCCCTACACCTGCCTTTCATCAAAATAGGTTATCGTCTGTTTCAAAATATCCGCCTGTTTCTTTGCACACGCTTCACTATAATAGTTTGTTTTAAACTGAAGCAGCCTTGGCTGAAGATATTCTGCATTTTTACATACGGTTTTCTTATAATCATAGTTATCATAAATGCCAAGTTTCTCCCTGTTCAGAAACGCTTTATCGCGAAACATCGGTTCCTGGTAAGCCAGTTTCCAAGCCGCATAGATCCCATCACCACCCAGTTCGGAGAATTTACTTCTAAACTCATGCCAGTCCAGCCTGTCCGTATCCAGGACAGCGACATAGGTCCAATAGGAGTGGGTATTTCCTTCCCTTACTACCTGGGGCCGCAGCCATTCGCACCCTTTTACTGCCTCTTCAAAATATCCGGCTGCACAGATTCTGGCTTCTACCAGTTCATCCATGCGCTCCACCTGCCCCAGCGCAACCGCCGCACACAGATCTGACATCCGGTAATTCCACCCCAGAATCACATGCCTTTCGTATTCTGGGCTCTGTATATCATCTTTTGTGATGCGTCCCTGTGAACTGCTGATCCCCGCATATCCCAGGCCGGAATACCGCCTTAACTTATCCGCCAGCTCATCATCATCTGTAATAACAATGCCGCCCTCACCCGCGGTAAGATGTTTGGAACTCTGAAAACTATAAGAAGCCATATGTCCAAAAGTTCCTACCAGCCTGCTATCCTGATAAGCACCATAACATTCAGCATTATCTTCTATGACAATTAGGTGATGCTGCTCGGCAAGCTGCATGATCTCCTTCATCTGTGGTGCCAGACCATAAAGGGAAACCGTAATGATCGCTTTTGTCTTCTCTGTCATTACTTCTTTGATCGTTTCGGCCGTAATCAGAAAAGTATCCCGATCCACATCTGCAAATACCGGAACAGCATTTGCCTGCAGCACCGCAATGGAAGTACTGCTCATGGTAAGCGGCGGACAAATCACTTCATCTCCCGGACCCACTCCTGCCGCTTCCAGCGCCATATGTAATGTTGCCGTCCCATTTACCATTCCCACCGCATGCCTGGAATGAAACCTCCTGGCAAACTCTTTTTCTAATTTCGTTACCATCTGATACGTATTGGAAGATGAAAATTGTCCTTCCAACACTTCCATAATATAATTCTTTTCTTTTTCCCCGACCCTCTGCATTGTTTTCATTTTTCTATCACCTGCTGACCTTGGACAACCTATCAATATCCTTTGATATATGCATTATCTATGCTGTCCTTATAAATTATATCAAGTGTCATCCTTTCCTGTATATCTTCACAAAACAGCCCATTTCCCATGGAATAATTTCTTTTTTCAACCAGAAAATACTGCGGATTCGACAAAAACAAATGGGAATACTGCATTTTGTAGGTCCACACTTCTGGATTATAAATATTCTCTCTTTTAAATGCCATCTTGGTATCAAAGTCTGTAATTACTAAATAACCATTTTCCTTTAACACCCTGTCTGCTTCTGACACTGATTTCATCAAATCTTTCCGATCAACAAAAAACATACAAAATCCCAGTATAACAATATCAAATTTTTCATCTCCATAGGGTAACACATCAGAAGTTCCATGTTGCAAACTGATTTCACCATTATATATTTCATTTCCATAGTTGACCGCTTCTTTAGAGGGTTCTATTCCATAACAGGTTAAGCCAAACTTATCTTTAAAATGTTTTAGGTTTCTTCCATAGCAGGCTCCGATCTCAAGCAGCTCCCCTCCTTTCTCAAATAATTGTGTTCGCTCTATATAGTCCGACAAAAGTTCTACCCATGGATATATCCCCTTATTTTCCTCCATTTGATTTTTATTTCTCTGAAAAAATGCATCTGCCTCGCCATTAAGAAAAACACTTTTTTGATCCATAATCACCTCTTCCTTTCAGTTTTAATCTATTATTCTTTTTTTGCCCACAAACTAGGAAATATAATAGCCTGGGTGACATTATTTATTTCCTTCTTCAACTGCTGCAGGCACTCCACTGGGACATCTGACTGATCTGCTTTCCGGATATCCTCTTTTAATTGTTCTCTTGTTTCTACTCCAAACACTAAATAATCAATCTGCTTCTCTTGTTTTACAAACTGCAGAATAGCAGAAACCTTATCGGCACCATAATGTTCCAAAATTTTTTCAATCTTTTCCAGATAAGGAACTGCTTTCTGTAAATGCTCGGGAATGAAATTATGATCCATCATAAATAATCCCTGTAAAAATGCACTTCTCGTAAAAATTTTTATACCTGCGCTCTTTGCCTCACTGATAAATCCTTCTTTTATTCCTCTCTGATCCAGTAGACTATAAGGTAACTGAATGTAATCAACCATCCCTGTATCGATTGCTGCATAACCTTCTTTTAAATCATAAATAGAAACACCAATATTCCTGACATACCCTTCCTTTTTCAACCCTGCAAGCGCCACCAGGATCTCATCCTGATATACATACTCCGGAGTATGCAGAAGATAACCATCAAGTTGTTCCACCGAAAGACGGCGTAATGAATTCTTACATTCCTCCACTATGATCTTTTTTACAGACTTTCCTTTATTATTGATCACATTGGGGCGCAGCTTTGAAATAATTTTTATATTATGCTTTTTTTCACAAGCTTTCACATAAGCCCCAATTATTTCTTCCGCTTCACCATAAGCACATGCTGTATCAATCGTATCAATCCCATGATCTAAGGCATAATCCAGCATCTGGAAACTTTCATCTCTGGTTGGCTGTCTGCCGATCTGGTTATTGATACCGTATTTCATTCCAAACTGAACAGTACCCAGGCATAATTCTGGCATTCTATATCTCGCTTTCTGATAAAAATCTTCTATTTTACAATATTAAATAAACCATTCTCCAGCAATTTATCAATAAGAGGAATTAATCGGTCGATTGGAGTATGAATACGATTACTGATTTCGATCAGATCAATCCGTCCATCGGCATACGCCACCAGATCCCGCATGATCAAAGCGGCATCACTGTACTTTCCCTTCTGGCTCAATGTAGGGTATAATCCCCTCTTTCCCAGCTGGGGTTCACAACAGCAGCTAAGCTTATAAAAGTAATTGTATTCCAGTGCCATAATACATTTTTTCATCAAAGTGACACTTCCCTGTAGCCCCTCTTCAGAAATCAGTGACAGATCATCTGCCGAAGTATGGTATTCTGGATATTCTTCGTATTTTGAACGGCAGACGCCACATACTGGCAAATCCACTCCTGGAGCGTTGTACTGCCGCTCATCCGAACCACGATGCAAAAAATCATAACAAATATAGTCAGGAAAATGATATTGCAAAATATTCTTCAGCAACCTGTCTGTCAACGTATCCCCATATTTTGTCTCAACGATAGAATATGTGCGGTCATCCCCTAAACAGGACAGGACAAACCCTGCTATCGTATTCTTTTTCATGATTTCAAGGTTTCGGCTAAGGTATGTGATCGATCCTATGGTCTCTGGTATAAAAAGGATTCGGTATGTATACCTTCGTTGTTTTAACGCTGCAAGCCATTTCACAAGTTCTATCGTCACAACCGGCCCTGACACCTCATTATTTGCCATAGAGGGATGACAGATATAGGTGGATAATAATATTTCTTCTTCCGTATCCCCCTTTAATATAATTTCTCCATATGTCAGGCTTCCCTCTTTTAATTCACTATCGATGACACAATGATATGTATCCTCCTGCAAGGAATTTTTAAGATTTTCACTCATGCAGAAACCGCTTCGTTGCTGATAATATGAAGTAACATAAGGTATTACATCTGGCTGATCCGGCTGGGTGAAAATAATCTTTTTTAATTCTTCCAGGGACATCACACGATCCATCGGCAGCGAATACCCCATCACATAAAGATTGTTCTCTTTGAAATCAATGATTCGTTTTCCCTGGGAATCCTCGATATAAGCATCCCGGATATTCCACTCCCTGGGTACTGTCCAGTCAAATACCTGGGTACCGGAAGGCACTTCATAAACCTGTATATCCCCATACTCTTCTTTTAATATATCAAGTGTCTGCCGGACTCCGTCCCCTGTTATGCTGCGGCAGATGGGAAATAATTTTTCTGCTAATTGATACACAAAATGACCTCCTGCTGCTATTCATTTCATTGCTCTGCAATTTCAACCAGTCCCATAACTTTGTTATATAAATATGCCACTTTCCGCCCTCCCATGGGAATCGAAGGTGCTGTTTTATGGAGTTCTATATATCCATTGTCTGTCATAAATTCTATCTGTGCCTGTATATTTGAAACCAAATAACATATATGATAAATTGTATAACCCTGCTTGGAATGCAGGTAGGTATCTATAGGTGATTTTTTTCCTTCATATACAGGCGAAACCAATTCCAACACTAATGTATCATTTTGAATAAAACATACATTTATATCCCGGTCTTCATCAACCATTGGATACTGCTTTATCTTAAAACCGACTGACTGATAGTAAGATAAGGCTTCCTGCATTTCTGGAACAGCAACACCAACATGATCTACTCCAATTATAAATCCTTCTTTCATTCGTCCAGTTTCCCCTCCCACTGCCCATTGTACTTATACATATTCCTTGAATCATTATAGAGAATATCAGCTCTTATAATTGCTTCTGTCTCCCGCAGGATCAAAGTACGAAATGGAATGTCATTAAAATACTGTGTCTGGGAAATGTTAAGTTTTTCCATGACTTCAGATAAAACATCAAAGTCCCCCAGATGCTTCGGGTCCAGATCCAGATCCCGAACATACATTGAAAAACTTTTTATGGTTTCATTTCTCTCATGGTCAACATACTTCGCAGAAAAATTTTTACTGTAACGATATGGAACACCAACTATCTGTTCTATATGATGCATATATGTCATACCTGCTAAACAACTCAAATCAATGATCAGACCCTTTGCATCTACCTCATGCATATAATCAAACACAGAACCTTTACCAAATGAATTCTTATTATTCATGTTAAAAAGTTTTTTAGCATCCCGGCCCCAGACAGCAAAAGAATAAATCGGATGGCGCGTCCTAATGAAATCTTTTCTTCGTAAAGCTGTATTTCCAAGTGCTCCCGACTGAGAGGGTGAATTCCAATACTCAAAAGTAGTTCCCTGACAAAAATCCCAATTAAATGTTGGAATAAGAACCGTACCTGTATCTCCAACCTTTTCAAGAATCGTATCTATAAATTCATCAGGAGAAAACCTTTCTCCATGTTCCAGTGCACATTTTGCCAAACGAAACATATCTGAAACGACATAGATAACATCACCTGCTGAAATTCTCTGTACTTTGCCCATTATATCCCTATAATTCACATAATCCACTTGCTATGCCTCCTCGATCTGTCTGATCATTCTGGCGATCGCTGGTATTGTTTCAAAATTTTCCGGTACAATTAATTCACTATTAATTTTGATTCCAAAAGTTGTCTGCAGATCGTTTGCAAGATTGATAATATCAAAACTATCCAAAAGAAAGTCTTCAATAAAATCCTCACTTGCCTCAAAATCAGAATCCGGTCGAATACTTTTTAATATCTCTAAAATTTTTGATTCCACTATACTGCCTCCTTAATCCCAATTAATTTTATGGCCGAGTTTTCTTTGGTAATCATGAATGAATCCTGCTCATACACAATGCCCTCGCCACTTTCAGCCTGCTCTGTCTTTTCATATGTGTCCCACACATATTTCTTATCCTCAAAAACAATAAAAGGGGTTCCCAATATTTGTAACGGCCCATAATCCATGGCCCTGAGAAAAGCCCATATCTTAGAGATTGGCCATTCTAACTCCAATTTACCACCATTCGGAATGTCTCTGGCATAATGAATCGGATATGTACCATATTGCTGCTCCTGAAAGGTAAAATTTCGGGTTTCCATCAACTCAAACACCCTGTTAAAGGTTTCTAGTTGGATCTGGTTTTGCAACGCTAACAGTTTGATTGCGGTAATATCCTCAGGGATATCAAATAACTCCTGTAAAAGTATCCCGCCACCATCTACCTGAGCACATACTTTATGCCATGTTACGGCTGTCTTTTCATCTTCATCAAAAATTTCCCACGCTTCCGCATTTCTTCCCGGATGCTGGGGTAGAATCGAATTATGGGCATTGATAATCTCCAAAAATCTATTATGAATCACAATATCTGGAAAGAGATACGTATTCATCACACTAAAAACCACTTTAGGGGTATCTATATGACTCAAATAGTCTGTCATATCCCCTTTATTAAAACAATTATAGCAGATTCCTTTGGAATGACATAGCTTTTTCAAGACGGAAACTTCTGCGATTTTGTATTCCAGAACGATCACATCTTTTCCTTTTTTTCTTATGGCTTCAGCACATTGAAATGCCAGTCTGCCAGATCCTACCACTATATATTCTGTACTATCCATGATCTTGATATATCTCCTTCCAGCCGAACATCCCTTATACTCCGATCAGATACCTAGTTTTTCACGCAATTGTTCAACTCCCATCCAATGTGAATTATTTCCAGAATTATATTCAAAGCCCATTTCCACCAGCTTTCCGCCAGGGAGAACCTTTCTATTCCACCAATCATAATGCGGATATATTATATAATGTTTATCGTATTCATAGGTAGTCATAGAATCTTCTCTTGTAACCATAATCTCATGCAGTTTCTCTCCCTCTCGGATTCCCACCTCCGGTTTTTCACATCCTGGCAGCATTGCCTCTGCCAGATCCGTTATCTTAAAGGAAGGAATTTTCGATATAAATGTTTCTCCACCTCTGGCATCACTAAGAGCTTTTATGACAAGCTCCACTCCTTCTTCCAGATCGATCCAGAATCTTGTCATTCTATAATCCGTTATTGGCAGTTCGTTTCCACCATTTTCAATAATATTTTTAAAAAATGGAATAACGGATCCCCTGCTTCCTGCCACGTTTCCATATCTCACCACGGAAAAATTCAGATCCCGGAATCCTACATAAGCATTTGCAGCGATAAAAAGCTTATCCGAGACCAGTTTTGTGCCACCATAAAGATTAATGGGGTTTACTGACTTGTCCGTCGATAATGCCACAACTCTTTTCACACTTTCAGTATCCAGAACTGCATCAACCACATTCATTGCCCCGTCAATATTAGTTTTAACGGCCTCGATCGGATTGTATTCACAGGTAGGTACCTGTTTCATAGCCGCCGCATGTATTACATAGTCCACACCATTTAATGCTCTTTTCAAGCGGTCTTTATCTCTAACATCTCCAATAAAGAACCGCAGCTGATCCTTGTTATCCTGGAATTTGTTAGCCATAATAAATTGTTTATACTCATCTCTGGAATAAATGATTATTTTCTTTGGAGAGTAATTCTTCAAAACGTATTCCACAAAATGATTACCAAAAGAACCTGTCCCACCTGTTACTAAAATCGATTTCCCATTTAACACTGCTCTACCTCCATTGTGCAATTGTTTCCCCACAGGAATCTCCAGTCTTTCCTGTCAAATCAATTCTTACTCAAACCGCCTGCGTTGTTTTTCTATCAGATATACACTTGGAACATTCTCTGCCACGATCTGAACAACTTCATCTACTCCCTCTGCTTCTAACAATTCCTCAAAACTGTTGAATTTCCATGGCGCATCAATAGAATTTACAATCGTAAAATCCGTTTTTAATCGTCTGTTCACCGTGTAATACAAATACCGCAGCGCATCCTGATATGCCTCCCGCCTATTTCCTGCCAGGAACTCTTCGCCTTTAATACACCTTTCTAACGTTTCAAAATATTCTTCTCTTGTTCTGGCTCTCCACGCAAAAGCAGCATTTCTATAATTTGTATTTGTATGAACCAGTACGTTTTTTCCCATAATACCCGCTTCTATACCAACAGTTGAAGTCCATGGGATCACAACTTTACAATGCTCAATGTATTGATAAAGATTTATCTGCTCATCTGATTTTACATAACGCAATGATATATTTCCCTCATAAGGTTCCAATATTTGAGGATTGCGCATATACAATTCCAATTTCTTCATATGGTGTGGCTGACGCTGTCCCGAGGGATGTTCGCGGATTAATACTGTAGCATTTAGTTTATGGATAACAAAATCCAGTGTTTGTTCCAGCCATTGTTCCATATTGTCGAATATGGTGATTATTCCCAATGCAGCACCATCATTCATTAAATTCATAGGAATAACAACATCGTATGTCCGCTCAAGTTCTGTCTCTGGAGCTTGAAAGCTGATATTCTCATATCCCCTTTCTTTGCTTATTTTCATATATTCTTGAAAAGACATTTTGTTTGATTCACAAATACCCCATCTTCTTTTTTTCCACATCTGTTCGGCCCTGTCTAAAATCTCTTCTTTATTCCCAATGTCTTCCCACATTTTTTCAAAGAATTGTGGTATATCCTCACCATATAATGCCGGACCACTGGCACAAATGAACGTTTCTCCCTTCATTCCATCCTGTGACGAAACACGGATATTTCTTTTTCTTCCTGCATGATAATATACTCCAGCTATTTTATGCTGGGCAGTTATTGCATTAATCGTATCAAAGTGATTCTTTTCAAAGAATGGATTTATATAGGATAAATTTCTTTTAAATATCTCTGCAAAATCATTCTGGACTGATTTTTCGGATCTAAATCGTGAATTCCAGCTATTATACCACTTACTCCATCCCACGCAGTACTCAGCAATCCGTTCACACTCCTGCTCATCTTCCAAAGATAGTTCTACATCTCCCACGGGATCAATATACAAAATGTCATTTTCTGGGATAATTCCTTCCAGTTTGCTAATTAACAAGTCTCTCATATGATCACAAAAAGCACAATGTCCCTCGTATAATTCGATATCTCCATCCCAATGAAGCCGGTCAACAATAAGCTTTACATTATATCCATACCACTTTAAGACCATAAACAAAGAAATTGTATATGGCATATATGTCGTTCCAAAATTAAGACCTTCTGCACTTAACACAATTCCAATCCGCTCACTATCTTCTCTGGCTGAAACATTTCTGATTTCTGGCGGCACTGTCTTTAAAAATCGTAAAAATTTATTCATTGATCCAAATGACAGTTCCTCTCTATATACATGTATATATTGATAGATATCAAAATAATTTACATTCTTTTCCCACCCCATGTCATCTAGAATCCCGCTTATTTCTTCGACTGCACCGGCCAGCACAACAACAGAGTATACACTTTTATCAATATTTTTTAATTCTTCCGGTGACTTAATCTCCAGTCCATAATATTCATCGCCCCATCTGCTGCTGTCCCCATCAACAAAAAATTCTACCAGATCATCAATGGCAATGATCCGGATCATATCGCGCCATAGGGAAGATGCCCCATAGCAAATCAATTTCTTATCTCCAAATTTACTTAATAAAAAAGTCTCTAAACTATTTATTAGTTCATTGAGACGAACTCTATCTGTTTGAATGCCCATATTTATTTAATTTCTCCTTCTTTCCCTTTATCAGCGGCACAAATAAGTATACTCCTTTAAACCGTCATCTTTATATCCAAGCCTTTCATAAAGCCGTATAGCTTTCTCATTTGTACTCTCCACCCACAGGTAAAACAACTTAGTATTTTCCCGGTTTTTCAAGAAATATCCTCTCAGCAGAGAAAGACCAATCTTATTACCAACATAATCCTCAGATACACAAATCGAACGAAGATAAGATTTTTTACCAAAAGCTTCAAATAGCAGCACACCCGCAAGTTCTCCGTGAATACTTATCTTAAGCACTTGTGACATTTCAAGAAAATTCCGCAGTTCTCCCTGAGAAACCAAATGATCTGTCATAATATCAAAAGATTTATGTAGTAGTTCATAAATATCATATAAATCATTAACATCCGCAGTCTCTATTACATGCTCAGGTTCACACCATTCTTCCGTTCCTGGTATCATTTGTTTTCTTACATATTCTTTATATGGATGAAATTGTAATTTTTCCAAAACATCTACATTTCTATTTGGCATTCTGGCTACCACGCTTCCTCCCAGGTTCCGATAATTCTCCATATCCTTTCGTATCTTCCTGACAAGATCCGGGATTAAACAATGGTGGTCTTCCAGAAAATAGTACATTTTATGAATACCATCATCTATCGGATGTATTAGAATAACAATTCCTTCATAGCAAAAACAATGAATGTCATGCACCGCAATTTTATCCAACACCTCATGACAAGAGAGATAACAGTTGGTTAAAAGAGGATTTCCAATCGTATTCAGAATCATAGCCTTTCCTTTTTCCGTCAAAATATCTTTCACTTGTCTTCCCTCTCTCCCCGCTAAAATGATTTTCGCCAAAACTCTATTTCAAATACTTTTCTTCCAGCTGTTTTCTGTCGATCTTTCCATTATCATTATAAGGAAAACGCTTCAGCGGAATAAACATTGTAGGAACCATGTACTTCGGAATAATCTTCAGTAAATAGTCTTTCAGCTCTTCCTCACTAGTCTCTCCCTGATAGAAAAGAACAATCTGCTTTTTCATTTTGTGATATGCGGCACATACACCGGATACCTCTTTTTTTCCCATGGCTGCTGACTCGATCTCTCCCAGCTCGATCCGGTAACCAGAGTGTTTGATCTGGAAATCCTTTCGACCTGCAAATACCAGCTCTCCCCTCTCGTTATAATACACCAGATCACCGGTCTGATATATCTTTTCCCTATAAAACTTATTCACTGGATTGTCAATATACTTTTCCTTTGTTTTTTCTTCATCATCCCAGTAACCAGCCGACAAGGAACTTCCATATACACACAGTTCACCCAGCTTATTAACCTGCTCCTTCGCGATCACCTGATTATCATCATCTAAAACCAGCAGCCCGGTATTTTCACATGCCTTTCCAAGAGGCAGCACCTCGGAGTCCGTAAATTCTCTATCCACAATATAATAAGTACAATTCACCGTGGCTTCAGTTGGACCATATACATTGGCAATAGTTTTTAAATTAGGAAGATATTTTTTCCAATAATTCAGCTGTTTTACCGGCATTACTTCTCCACCAAACATGATCAGTTCCACATTTTCCAGAGGAATTGACTTCAATAGATCAAAATTTGCAATATTGACGAAAGCAGAAGGCACCCAGTAGAGGAAATTAATCTTCCGCTCATTGATAAACTGCAGCGCTTTAGCCGGAAATGCAAAATAAGTCGGTGGTATAATTCCCAGAGTGGCGCCTGATTTTAACGTCGCATAAATATCCTGGGTTGAAATATCAAAATAAAAAGGAGACTGGTTCCCCATTACGATTTCTTCATTGATGCAAAAAGTTCTTACTGCCCAGTCCGTATAATCGATCACATTGTGATTGTTGATAATAACTCCTTTGGGTGTCCCCGTGGAACCAGATGTAAAAAACGTATAAACGGGATCCACATCTAAAATCTCATCAACCAGCCGCTTTCCTTCTTCATACCGGTTGCTGCATGATACCTCATCCAGATTAATCAGGGAAATACCCCCAAGTCCTTCAAATTTACTCAGCTTTTCTTTTGTCCTGCTGTCCACAATGATGGCAGAGGGGTTCAATGTAGAGATGATACTTTTTACCTTTTCCTCCGGAAAACGAATATCGGTAGGTGTATAAAAATTGCCACTATACAAAATTCCCATAAAGGCTACAATATTTTCTACTGATTTGGGCAGGTAGGTCAAAATCGGATTACGCCTGCCAGACAGCATAGATTGAATGGCAAAAGCCAGATCAATCGCCCGTTTCCGCAATCCCATAAATGTAATTTCATGTTCCAGATCAAAAAAGGCAACCTTATCCGGGAGCCGCTTTGCCGTCTCCTCCAGATAACAAAGAACCGAGTTCATCATGTCACATCTCTCCTCCCTTTTCTTCTTACAAATTGGAAATTATATTCTCACAAAAATCCAAATTTCCAACATCCATAATGATAGAGGCCCAAGTGAGGCCACCGCCAAAACCCGACAAACAACAATGATTATTCTTTGTAAGCAGGTCTTCTGCTACATCTGTCGTCATAACGGCTGGAATTGTTCCAGAATCTGAATTTCCCAGCTTTTCTGTGATGTCCATCGGCAGCTTGGCATAAGGAATCTCCATCTTTTCTGCCAATTTCTGCAACATAAATTTATTCGGCTGATGAAATAAGAAATAATCGATATCATCCTTTGTCATTCCGGCCATTTCCAATAATTCAATTACCGCAGGAGGAATCTCTTTTTGCACAAAATTAAATACCCCCGTACCGTCCATGGATACTCCCAGGCAGGGAATATTATTTGTCTGACCAGCAATTTTCTCCGGTGTCATCGGATTCTTAAAACCACCATCACGTATGATAAGAGCTTCTCTTTGTGCCCCATCATTATAGATACTGGCATAGATCTGTTTCTCATCTTCCGAATTCTCTACAATAGAAATATTAGCAATATCACCGCCGAATGAGGGATGTTCAAATTTTGGTTCATTTTCGTCGGATTTTCTATTGAATATCTCACCAGTACATACTAGTACCTTTTTATCTCCAAGATGTTCCAACAACATAAATGCCTGGATCAATCCAACGACATATCCTGCACATGCCTGCATGATATCCACACAATATACATCATTTCCCAATCCCATTTCTCCCTGGAGAATACTGCTGATCTGGGGCAGAAAATAATCTGGCGAAAGAGTCGACACAACGATCGCCCCAATTTCTTCTTTTTTTATTTTCTTCTCTTCCAAAAGATGGTTTACACCGTATAACAACATGTCCGATAACGTGGTCGTCCCCTTAGCCCGACGACGGGCCCCAAACCCAATAATTCTCTTTAGTCTACGATTTTTAACGTCTCCCGGATTCGCTGCCTCATCCTCAAAAAGGTATTCATTTTCCGGCAATATAGTTAATACACCGGATATTTTCTTACCTTTAAAATCAAGTATCATTTTTCCTCCCTGCTTTTGTTCACCATATTACAAATGTCCTGAACCGTTCCAAAATTTTCTGGCAAGACATCCAGACCATCAATAATAACATCAAATTCTGTTTCCAGTTCAGAAACCAAAGTTACAATATCAAAAGAGTCCAGGTACCCGTCCTCTACAAAATTATCACTTTCTTCAAAGTCAAACTCCGGTCGTATTTCCTTTAATATACTATAAATCTTTTCCTTCATTAATTCCAATCCTTTCTAATGTTCTCATTTTTTTATATAAATGAAATTATAAAGCAGGCCACAGGATCTAATACATTTTATAGCATTTTTATTTCCCCGGCACAATGCTTTATCATTTTTTTCATTATACCATGCATAGTAAACCCGGATCCCTTTATCCCACATCTCTTCAAATATTCTTCTTTCCATATTGTAAAGAATGTCTGCCGTACCAGTATTAACAACAACATTCGTATACAGCTTATTTCCTTCCAGACAAAAACAATAATATGATGTTATTTTTCCATTATCTCTATATACCAGAATCTCTTTCTTGTTTATTTTTTCTTTCCACTCATTAATTGTAAACATATCATCACAAAGAGGATCAAATACCTGGCGGTGCAAAGCATCTAATTCTTCTGCCGCCTCCAGGGTCGGATATTCTCCACAATCTGCATCGTACATTTCTGACAACAGAACACGTTTTCCTGTTTCTGGTATCTCATATGGATTTTCTCCATAACACACTGTTTTCCTTATATAAACTGCATACTTATTCATATTTCCCCTAACAAATACTTTCTCAATTGGATCCCTTTTTTCTCTTGATATGAATTCCATTACGGTATTAGCTGGAACCTTTAATAAAAGGGAAACGAATGCTTCTTCTTCTGCATAAGCAAAAAAACATCTGTTTCTATATGTTTCTTGAAGTATGAACACAATTGCCTGTTCATTTTCCATATATTCTACCTCTTGATTATTATCGACAAGACCAGGATAAAAGTTAGTAATAATTAATTTAGTCCTTTTTTTTAAACCGTTTATTTTACTCTTTACCTCTGAAATAATCAATTTTTTCCCCTCACTTCTAAAATCCAGATTGATATCTCTATGCTTTCATCCAATTATTCAAATGCATCCATCAGATCCTGAACAGTTTTGTATGCACTTATTTCTTCCGCCGATGGATAACGGTCAAATTTTTCGTTTATTACAGATATAACAGACAAAACGGCCACCGAATCCCAGGTTTCCAATTCTTCAAGAACCATATCCTCCTTAATATTCTCATCATCCATTTCCAAAATATCTGCGATTGTTTCTATTTTCTCTTCCCTTGTCATTACTCTCTCTCCTTTTTTAATTCTATTTATTACATCTGAAACATGTCCCTGTCGTCAAATACATAATCACTTGAAACCAATGGCAATATATTTTTGGTATCAATTTCACAATATACAATGCCCCAGGACAGCCCGATGCCAAAACCACACATAAAGATCTTTTTCTTACCAGTTTCTTTTTCATGATTCAAATGCAGACAAGCGGTAAGCGGTATAGATGCCGACGAAGTATTACCATAATCGTTACTTGACAATAATACTTTTTCACTTGGAAGTTCTGCGCCCTGCGCCACTCCCTCCACAATCATCTTCTGAGCCTGATGAAAAATATAATAATCTACATCAGAAACACTCAAATGATGATCTATATGAAACTGCTTAACACTGTCTACTACTTCATTCAATCCAAATAAGAGCACAGCATTTCCATCCATAACTCCAGGTTTATTAAAAGGTTTATAGATATAATCTGCACGGGTACCGTCACTATAATGCCGAAACAGCATAGAAGTCTGTCTCCCATACTCCAACGCCGTAGCGCTGGCAGCATCTCCTTCCAGCAGGGAAGTTGTACTTAAGTCTCCACTACCCAATGCATTACTTTCCCCCACAAGCAGAAGGCCTCTGCCCTTCGTAGCGGAAAGAATAGCCGCAATGGTCTCAATTCCACCTATATAACCAGAACACCCAAGATTGATATCATAGACCAAACAATCTTTTCCAATACCTAATCTTTGCTGAATGATAAATGCGGTAGATGGTCTTGATAGCTCCGGTGATTGAGTAACAAAAATAAGTGCATCTATTTCATTGCGATTCCAATCAAGTAAATTTAGCAGTTTGTCTGCCGCGATGGCTGCCAGATCGGATGCCTTTTGTCCATTTATACATACACGCCTGTTTTCAATACCTGTAAGCATGACCTGTTTTTTAATTCTACGGCTCTCTATCTTTTCAATGTAATCTAAATTACAGACTCTATTCTTAGGTACCGTGGAAACAATGCCCTTTATTTCTATATTGCTATATTCACCCTTCACATCTTTTCTCCTTTTTGACTGGGATACTTAATATACTCTTCCAGCACCAATCGTTATTAGTTCCCCTGTGGTATAATAGGATTGGTCCGACAACAAGAACTCCACATAAGCTGCGATAATGTCACTTGGAATCATCCCTAATTTCTGTACATGATCTGACACAGGAGAACTCCCTTTTCCCGCAACACTTGTAACATTTTTTAATAAACTTTCCTTTTCTCTGGCCATCGGTGTAGAAACAGCGCCAGGCAAAATAGCGTTTACCCGGATTTTTCTTCGTATATATTCTTTTGCCATTGTCTTTACATACGAATTGAGAGCTGCTTTCGAAGCAGAATAACTTGACATTCCCACCTCCGGCATCCGGCTTGCAATGGATGATATCGCAATGATAGAGGATGCATCATTAGAAATTCTTGTGCTATAAAACTTTCTCGCAGCCTCGACAAAGGCAAAACAATTCACCGTCATCATCTGTACCATTTGTTCTGTATTGTTAACTTTTATAGGCCAGGTACCATCCATTCCGGCTGTATACACCATACCATCTAATTTTATTTGGTTTTCAGTACATACCTGGAAAATAGTTTCCATATGATCTAAATCCATTAAATCATAACAAACCGGAATAATCCTCGTTTTTCCGGCATATTGTTGTTCTAATTCATTCAATTTACTCTTGTTTCTTCCTACTAGAAGCAGATAATCGGAATCAATTACAAGCCTATGTACACACATCTCACCAATTCCGGATGTGGCGCCTATAATCAAATAATTTTTTCCCATGTTACTCCTCCAGATCAGAAATGAACTGGCATATGTCACTTACAGTTTTAAAACTTTTGATCTTATCTGTCGTAAGGTTGTGCCCATATCTTTTTTTAATTTCCATCGTTAGGGCTAATGTGGCCAAGGAATCCCATTCATCCATTTCTTCCAGAATTGAATCCTCTGAAAGATCACCATCGTCCAAATCCATAATCTCTTCTAAGAAATTTAGTTTTTCCTGTAATGTCATTATTTTTTCTCCTTTACATTTTTATAAATTACCTGCTGAAACAGGTATTACTGCACCAGTAATATATTTTGCCCTGGCAGATAATAGAAATTCGGCTAAATATGAAATATATGCTGTTTCAATTAGTCCCAAAGGCTGTACATTACATAATTCTTCTTTATTTATAAATGGAGCATGATCAATCATTTCTGTGTCCACGCAGGCGGGAGCAATTGCATTCACCCGGATTCTGCGTTTTGTAACTTCCTTTGCAAGTACTTTTACAGCAGCTTCTAATGCCGCCTTAGAAGAGGTATAAGTACTCATACCCGATGATATTCGATTTGTCGCATGGGATGAAACAGCCACAATACTTGCGTCATCCTCAGAATACTTTTTCTTAATAAAATATTTACAGACTTCAACAAATGCCATATAATTTACCGTCAACGTCTCCCGCATCAGTCCGATATCGTTGTTTCGGATTGGTATATCATGATTCACACCAGCGCAATATACCATACCATTAAGTTTTATACCAGATTCCATACAGAAATCAAATATAGTCTGTATATGTTCCAAATCATTTAAATCATAAGGAATAATATAGCATCTTCCAGAAATACTTGTTTGTATCTTTTTTAGCTTATCTGCATTTCTTGCTGCCAGAATCACAGTGGCCCCCTGATCCGATAAATACTCGGCGGTTTTAGCACCAATCCCTTGAGATGCTCCGATTATCAAAATATTTTTTCCTATCATCTTCTCTCCCTTTCTGGTTTAACATGGTCGATCCTGATCCCCATCTCCCAGAAACAGCCTGAATCCCTCTATCCCTGGATCCATCAAACGTAAGGTAACATTTCTTTGTTCAAATGGATGAAAATAATTCGGAATAATATTCTCACTGTCCATGTCACAACAGACAAACCCTGCCTTCTGATATAATTGTACCGGAATGCCAAATGAATATACATCCATATATTCATACTTCTTTTCTTTTATTAAATAGTCAAGTGAAGATGTAATTTTACCTAAATCACATAAATCTCCATAGAAATCAATAATTTTTCCAATTTTTCTATCTTCTACCCGTTCTTCCCTTGTTATAAGAATAGAATTCGTGTTCCCATACTGATTTACAATTTTCCATATATCATATTGATAAACCGGATGATCAAAATATCTTTTTTGTATATAAGCATAATCCTTACTCATAATACAATCTGCAAGTATTTCTTCAGAAATGATTTCCTTCATTTCCTCAACCCTATGGATAGATTCCAGATGATATCCGGTATCCTCTACCCGCGGTATTATTTTGTCTTTTATCTTAGCGATCCTATACTCTGATATATCAGCCAGACGATAATAATGATCCATCACAGCAGGAGGCATTCCCATCATTTGATAAATACGGCTTGCCTTACTGCTAAGCCCTGCTGAACAGCTATACCTTGCCTGCGTCTTTTCTAACATATAATTTTCCAGTTCCATCCCAAGAACAGGATTGGAACTTTTGATTGTTTTCCAAGTGCCTCCGGAAATATCCGGATTCATCCGTTTACTGTATTTAATGACACCCACCATTCCATAAATCTTTCCGGCTTCATCATCCACTCCCAAAAAAACATTTACTTCATCATCATCTACAAATTGCCATTCAAAAAACTTTCTGTCTCTGGCAAGAATATGTCCTTTTTTCCAATGTTCATCAATAAACTTCATAATTTGGGGAATATCTTCATAAACAGCCTGCCGAATCGTTATCATAATTGTTCTCCACCAGTCTTCATTTTTTTTAAAAACTGCTCCAATTAGCACAATTTTCGTATAATATTCCGTGTGCCTCCATGCAACAATCCATAATGCATAAATGTATCCTTAAGACGAACCTAAGGATACATTTAGTATATCGGACAGAACTTGTCTTTTCTTAACCCAGTCCTGGTTTTAATCAGCCCAGAATCTGATACTGTTTCTTCCCCGCCTCGTTTTTCGGTATCTCATTCAAATACTTTACTTCAAAAGCATGGGGATTCAGTTTTGTCTTCTCCGAAATATATTGATTTACATCCTCCAAACGGGAGGGATCTGTCACATAGATCTGCATATGGTCATCGGAACCGACACAGGCACACTCCAGTGTTTGAAACTCCCCCTGTATCATTCTTTCACACTCATCCAGGTTCACTCGATTTCCATATATTTTCAAAAATCTCTTTTTCCGTCCTACAATATAGTAGTAACCATCTTCATCAAACTCCGCCATATCTCCTGTCACCAGTACACCGTGGCGCTCATCCCCTTTTGCCAGATCGGCAGGGCATTCCGCATATCCCATCGTTACATTCGGTCCCTCGTAAACAAGTTCCCCGGTTATATGTGGCTTTTTTACCTTTGTCCCATCCACATCGATCAGATAAAATTTCCCCTTGGGAATGGCGATCCCCATGCTCCCATATTTTTCAAGAGATTTCTGATAAGGAAGATAGGACATCCGGGCAGTCGCCTCCGTCTGCCCATACATGACATAAAACCTTTTTCCCCTCTCCTGGGCATACTCAGCAAATTCTTTATGAAGTTCGGGCAGCAGCTTTCCCCCAGCCTGTGTCATATAACGAAGAGAGGGCAGATCCATCCGGAAAAAACGTAGTTTTTTTAACATCTCGTAAGTGTAAGGTACTCCCACCACCGATGTCGCTTTTTCTTTTCTGAAAAAATCCCAGAACCCCCTCTGGACATAACTGGTTTCCGTCACCAAGATCGTTGCCCCCATCAGCAGATGACTGTTGATCACAGACAGACCATAAGTATAATTCATAGGAAGCATGGTAATCGGTCTCTCTGTCGCATCCAGTTCCAGATAGGCGGCAATGGACTTAGCATTTTCTTCCAGATTTGTATAAGACTGACGCACAAGCTTCGGACTTCCTGTAGAACCGGATGTAGTAAGAAGAAGGGCCAGATCTTTGTGTATCTCTTTCTTCTCTCTAACAAAGGAAAGCAAAACGTAACCGTATCTTTCACAGACACTTTTTCCCTCAAACTGCTGTCTCTGTCCAGCCGGAACCCACAAATAATCTGGCTGATACGTATCCAAAAGATACGTCAAAAGTTCCTGGTCCAGACGGTCACTCAATAAAAGCGGCACCACTCTGGCGGACAAAAAAGCCACATAGCCAGCCAGCGCCCCTATTGTGTTACGACACAGGGAAAAGACCAGCGAAGACGGTTCCATAATCCCTGCCAGCTCCCCACAAAAATCTGCCAGTTCTCCATACGTAAGGGAAGAACCATCCTCCTGCAGGGCAGCTAACTTTTCCTTCTTTACTTTATCTATTGACAAAAACACAGCGCCACCATTCCTTTCTTCCATCGGTTCTATACGATAACCCGGCTCAACTGTTCTATGATATCGTAACCATCCCAGATAACATCCATATCCAGCGTCTTTCCAAAGGGGACGATGCGGTCTATACCGCAGACTTGTTTCTCTACAATCTGCCGCCGGATCTGCTCCTGATCCATCCCATAACAGGCACATGTCTGGATCTTCTCATCCGACATTTTTTCCAGCCAGTTCCAGCCACTGACCTGTGTCTGAAAAAAAAGCCCAAACTTTCCCCGGCAGCCCGTCAGCTCTTCCGGCAGTTCTTCCAATGTACATACATAGAGCAGATTATCATATCTCTGACAGGCAGATAAACATCCAAGATCCATGATTGAATCACATAACAAACTGTATTTGCCACTTGCTTTTATATCTTTTAGGTCATACTTTGCCGCAGTCTCTGCCACCGCATCCCAGAATCTTTTCTGCACTTTGGCTGCGGTCTCATCTGTCATATCCTTCTCCCGCATCCATAAAATCATATGAGGGGAAGAGCAGGCATTCTGGTCCATGAGATAAGTATCATTATAAAAAGCCACAGCCAGACTCTTTAATGACTCTGTGGTTATCTCTTTTAATGCCTTCAGGGAAAGAATACCGATGGAATAGCGGTCAGCAAAGGTAAGCTCATTGCTTCGCGGCGGCAGTACAGCTTTCCGCACTTCACCTATGGTGCGGTCCCCGCCCCAGATCACCCGGCTGTTACATCGCGACGTAAACTCTGCTGTGACTTCCTCATCCCTTTCGTACCGGAGGAAACAGGTTCGCTCCGCCATCATGCGGAACCTTTCTGACTGCATAAGCCCCTGCAGTATCCGGCAGGCACATTCCACCTGTGGAAACGGTTTTGAAGGTACCCGGACAATATTAGAATTTCCCGCCAGTAAGCCAAATACATAGGTATACAGGCAATTCACCGGAACATTAGATGGTGCTATATGAAATGCGGTCCCTCTGCCAAGCAGGATACGTCCCCTGTTCCTGGATTCATGATCCTGTTTCTTTTTCTGAACAGATGATTTCCTGATCCAGAAAGCAAAGGTCTGAAGATCCGCATATTTCACCGCCTCATTGTCCTTTCTGATTTCCTTCGACCAGGCATCTAAAAATTCACAAACCGTATCATCATAGGGCCGCAGGGGTGCTTTGGCGACTGGATCCCTGCCACACAATATTTTAACCTTTTCCATAAAGAATATCTCTCATTTCCTTTCAAATGTATCGCTGCAGCCACGGATCTCTGCATTCTTCATCCTTCCATGCACTTCGATATACTTCCCTTTCCGTCCACAGGGGCAGTCATCCTCTCCCAGAATACAGCCAACATCTTCCGTCAGCAAAGAATGCCCAGGATAAGATTCAGGAATCGCTGACAAAACCTGGATCACCCCTTCCTGTCCGGTCTCACATAAAGAAAAATCCCGCATATTACGGATCAGCACATCCGAATAGGCACTTACATGAAGATGGCCATATTCACATTCCATGTAGACACATCCAGTTTGTTCCACCATTCCATAATAATCATGAATCCGGGTAATACCACAAACAGCCTGCAAAGATTTTTTAAATTCTTCTTTGGAAACCGCCTCACTTTCCAGTTTTTTCCACCCACCTCCATGAATCAGAACGGCATGTTCCAGTGGCAGTTTTTCTCCCGAATTCTTTAATACCTTATAAAAATATTCCCAGATCATAAAAGTAAATCCAAAAAGAAAAACGGTCTGTCCCTCATATTCAGCAAGAAATTCTTTTATTCCCTCTACATCGAGATTCATCTGGTCATCGAAGGCAAATATTTTTTTTCGGGCAAATATGGAAAATCCCAGTATCCCGGCGCCTCTGGCAGAAAACATCCGCCGGTTGCGGATGACAGAAGGGCAGTCCAGAATGATCATGGGCATTCTGGCATTCCCCGTAAAATCTGACACGATCTTTACCAGTATCTTCTGCTGGTTATTTGCCGTTGCCTTATCCAAAAAGATCTGTGACACCTGCTGCCCGGTGGTGCCGGAAGAGGTCATCCTCTTAATGATCTGATCCTCTGGAACATTGCACAATTTTTTCGTCTTAAATAGAGACACTGGCAGAAAAGGAACCTCTGCCAGATTCTCCGCTGCCCAGCCCTCAGGAAACAACAGAGAGATCAGGCGGCGGTATTCCCCACAATTTTCATAACTGTTTCTAGTCAGACCATTCAGGCGGCTGAGCAATAACTTCCCCTTAACATCGGAAGCCAGTTCGTAAGGTTTATAGGAAAAAAGCTCATGCTCTCCACATATCCCTGCATCCAAAATTCCTTCACCTCTTTATTTTATCATAATTTCTGCACACGGTTTTTGTGCATCCCAAGTTGCAAAGCAACTTGCCAATAAGTTCGTTAGAACTTATTTTATCATGTCTTCTGTCAGTATCTGATCAGCCGTGACATCTTCTGTCAGAACTTTACCGGCGAGCTCCGGCATTTTTTCCGGTGGAATCCCTGTTCCCGGACGTTTTACATCCAGATCTTTTTCCGAAAGAACACTGCCCTCTTTCAAGTCAGCAGTAACTACTATGCTCCTTCGCATCTTATCCCGCTGCGCCAGTTCTGCTTCGCTCACAGACCTCTCATATTCTCCCATGGCTTCATACACACGGTTGCAGCACTCCACCATACTCTGAAACTCTTCCGGCTCCATCGCCATATTATTGTCCATCCCCATCTTCTTTTTATCCAGCGTAAAATGTTTTTCGATATAGGCGGCACCAAGAGCAGTCGCTGCCACCGGCATCTCAATCCCCAGGGAATGATCAGAAAAGCCAATAGGATAGGAAGGAAACTTCTCCCGAAGCCCCAGTATATTATTTAGCTGCATTGTCTGCGTCTCGGCCGGATATAGAGAGATACAATGCAGCAGGCACAGATTTTTATTTCCGGTACTCTCAACAGCCTCCACCGCCTTTTGTATCTCCGTCAGATCTGCCATACCGGTTGCCAGCACGATGGGAATTCCTTTTTCTGCAATATAACGGATGTAAGGATAATTATTAATATCCATGGAAGCTATCTTCACAAAAGGTACTTTACAGGTGTCAACCAGAAAATCTACTTCTCTTTTACAATAAGGAGTTGAAGAAAATGCAATTCCTATTTCACGGCAATATTCCGCCAGTTCCGCAAGCGCCTCTTCTGGCATCGCAAATTTGCCAACGATCCTCTTCGCGATAGGATTCTCCTGATAGTAGCTGGCAGAATATAAAGACTCCGCAGACCAGGACTGAAATTTAACACAGTCACAGGCAATACGCTTTGCTTCGTCGATCATCCTCTTTGCTGTCCCAACATCCCCATTATGGCTGGAATTGACCTCCGCTACAATGTAGGGATGTTTGTAATCACCAACCTTTTTTCCATTAGCCAAAATAATTTGTGACATCCTGTTCTCCCTTCGCACACATTTTTGCATCCGTTACAGATCAATTGGTTCTATCACCATTTCTTTCAGGAACAGTTCCCTGTCCATAAAGGGTGACTGGTCTTCCAGCGGCGGCCTCACGATCCGTCCCGCCTGTCCCCTTGTAAAAGAACTATGCAGATACTCCTGCTCTTCCACACACATTACTTCACAGATAACCGGTCCCTCCATCTGCAGCACCATGGCAATCTTCTCTTCCAGCTCTTCACTGGAATTTACTCTTACATAGGGAATTTCAAAGGAATCTGCCACCTTTTGAAAGGAAGGACAACATACCCCGTTGGAATCATCTGTCCCAATCGTGCGTGTGCGGAACAGATCCTTCTGGCGTTTCCGGATCACTGCATAACAATTATTATTTGCCACAATCACCTTTACCGGAACATGAGCATGATGTATCGTCCACAATTCCTGAAGATTCATCATAATCGAACCATCCCCATTGACAGAGATCGTCTGATCACCTGTCGCAATACAGGCTCCCATGGCAGCGGATAAAGAAAAACCCATCGCCCCCTGGGAAAAGGGATGGATACAGCGCTGTCCCAACGAAAGCTCCAGCACCGAGGGAACGATCAGCTCCTCAAATCCCGCATCTGTCACAATCTGAGCCCTCTTCTCCATGAATTTTCCGACAGTATCCGCCAGATTATGAAGATCCACCTGCTCCTTTTCCCTATGCCTGTCCTCACACTTGGGAAATACCTTTTTCCAATGCAGGCACTTATCCATCCAATCTCTGCATTCCACTTCCAGGTCCCTGTCGATCAGCTGCTGCAGAACAACTTTAACATCCGAAAGGATCAACCGGTGCATCGGTATCATTTTTTTAGAATGCTCCACTGGATCCACATCAACTACAAGCACTTTCGCCTCCCTGGCAAACTTTTCAAACTGGTTTCCTGTTGTCATTGAAGAAAGGCGATGCCCCAGCACGAGAAGAAGATCCGAATTCTGAACAGCGAAGTTCCCGGCACGGCTTCCCCCCATGCTGCCGACAGAACCAATTCCATAACATTCCCCTGCACCATATACGTCAACAGCTGACGGAGCAAATACAACGGGTACCGGATATTTATTTAAAAACTCTCTCAACACCATCTCAGCACCGGCAGAACGAACTCCGCTTCCCACTAACAGCACCGGTCTGGATGCCTTCTCCAGAAGTTCTCCCACATATGTCATATCTTCTTCGGAAGCACATGGTATCTCACCCTGTTCCGGCTCAAAATGTTTCAGCAACTCCGGCTCAATCCGCATATTCTGGACATCAAATGGCACATCAATCCATACAGGTCCCTTCCGCCCGGACATTGCCAGCCATACTGCCTTTTCCAGTTCACAGGCAATTTCCTTTGGATCTGTGATCATTACCGCATATTTTGTAATAGACTCGACAACCGGTATCAGATCTGCTTCCTGGGAACCATAGGTACGGATGGGAATTCCGGTATAGCGGCTCGTCTCCTGCAGACTGTTCTGTCCCGAAATAAAAATACATGGTACCGCATCCTGCCAGGCACACAGTACTCCGGTGATGGCATTTGTCGCCGCACAGCCGGTAGATACAAGACACGCTCCCAGGTCATTTCTAGCCTGTGCGTATCCATAGGCAGCATAGGCAGCCGCCTGCTCGTGGTGAACAGATATACTTTCCATACAAGACTTTGCAAGTGCATCCGTTAAATAAAGAATTCCTCTGCCTGTAACGGTGAAAATATGATCAATTCCCTTTTCTTTCAAAAACTGAATCACATAGTCGGCTACACGAATCACTGTTATCCTCTCTTTCCCGGCAGAAATTGATTGAGTATGTCAGGGATCGTGATCACCATCTCTGCCTCACAGGCAATCTCTCCATTTACCATCCCACGGCCTGTTCCTTTGGCGATCCCCCGCCGCCACGACAGCAGCTTCACTTCCATATCCATCTTCTCTCCCGGCAGAATTTCTCTTTTACATTTCATTTCAAATGAAATAAACCGCGTCGTCTTTCCTGCAAGCCCCGGCAGTGTTGTGACTGCCACAGTTAAAAGCTGTGCCAGCGCCTCTAATTGAAAAGCGCCGGGAACATTCGGTTCTCCCGGAAAATGTATTTTAAAAAACCATTCATCCTCCTGAAACACCTTATAGCCGGAAGCACTTTTCCCCGGTATGACATTGGTAACATAATCAAGCATAAGCAGTGGTTCACGGATCTGCTCATACTTCCTGATCTCCTCCGAATCCAGACAAAAACCTTCCATATGCGCCCTCTCCTATTCGATCACAATATCATACTTTGCAAGAATCTGTTTTCCTACATTGTAGGAGCTAAGATCAACAATATCATCGGTATCCATCATGATCCCAAACATATCCTCCAGCTGTGAGATCAGCTCCATATGCCCGATGGAATCCCATGAAGGAATCCCCTGATATTCCAGACTCTCATTCACATCTGCCTCAGCAAGATCAAGGGCCTGGGCAAATGCCTGATTATATTTTTCCAAATTTGTCATTTTCATTCTCCTTTTTCAAATTATATATATGTCCTTTTTTAAGTCACATATCAGCGTGGTAACAGATAATCCAGCCCCTAACGCAGCCAGAAGGGAACATCCTGTGATCTGCTTCTCTTCAAGATATATGGGAAGTCTTACCGCACTGTCGTTTTGCGGACTGCAGATCCTATGTTCTGGGGTAATTCCCCGATTTAAACACTGCGCGGATATCTCTTCTATTTTCTTCTCCAGCAATTTTCCGCCTGTTGAGAGAAAACGCTCATCCATATGTACAGACTTATCTCCATATCCCTGATAGTAGTAAGTAAAAGAATTTCCGAAAGACGCATTCTTTACATATATCCTGCTGTCTTTTTCCTTACTTTTTTCAAGAAGAAGGACAGATGCTGCTGTCTGCTCACCTGTATCATATTTCAATTCATCATCTGCCATCAAAAGAAGCCCTTTCTCTGCCCCCTCCAGTGAGAGCATCAGTGAGGCTGCAAGCTGTATGCCTATTAACATCCCGCCGGCTCCCTGATTGATATCATATTGAAAACAATCCTGTCCAATCTGCAGCTTCTTAGCAATATAAAAAGACGTGGATGGTGTCATAAACAGAGGCGACTGGGTCACATAGATCAGTACCTTGATATCTTCTTTTACTGCATGACGGCTCAAAAGCAGCTCTTCTGCTAATTCGGCTGCCACATCCGCTGACCGTTTCTCACGATCTGCCCTCCGGCTGCGGAGCCCGGAGATTCGGATTCCACTGTATTCTTTTAACATATCTATACACCTCTAAATCTCATAATGCTGATCTGTAAATCTTACCGGAAGTATATCCTTTGTCTGAAGCATAAGTGTGACCATCGCCCAGGAAAGTCCTGCTCCAAATCCAGTCATAAAAACAGAAACCTCTCTATCTGTTTCCTCGCCGCCAAGATTTTCACACAGAGTACACAGGTCAGAAGCCCCGCCGCTGTTTCCGTATTTCTGATAAGAATTGATCACCCGTTCTCTATCAAATTCAGCAAACATGGCAACCTTATCTACAATAAACTTCTGCGCCTGATGTATGACTATATAATCCAGAGATTCCTTCTCTATCGAAAAATGATCCAAAAACTCAGCTATTGTATGTACCACGTCAGTAATGGCGAAATGGAATACCTCCATCCCATCCATGTGAATATGATCTTCTATATTATCTCTCACCAATACCTCATAACGACTTCCATCCGTGCGCTGGGCAAAGCGAATCTCCGCACTTCCCGGTGCAGTCTGCACTGCCACCGCAGCCCCGCAGTCACTGGAGAGCATACTGGTGGTTTTGTCATTTCCAGCGCCGCCAATCGTCGGTGTTTCCCCCACTAGCAGCAACCCCCGTGCATTTTCCCCACATTGCTGCAGCAAAGAAGCCATCGTCAGCAGTCCATCGACTGTTCCTGTACATGCCAGATTCAGATCCAGTACAATACAGTCTTCCTTTAAAGCAAGGTACTTTTGAGCCAGAAATGCCGTTGACGGAATCTTACATCTGGTATACCCCGTCGCCAAAATCAGTACATCTATGCTTTCCGGGTTCCAGCCGGTATGCTCCAAAACCGTATCGGCAGAGTGAAGCATTAGGTCCAGCGTATCCTGCTGACCGGTTATCGTCCTGCGTTTTTTGATTCCTGTTACTTTTATCTGTTTCCGTACTACTTCCTCTTCAAACAATTCCGCGAAAGACATGTTGTCCGTTTCATGCTCTGGAAGCGTTGTCGCCATTCCTGCTATCTGTATATTGTCGAATTCACTATACATCGCTTTCCCTTCTCTCTGTCATCAAAATGCTCCGCCGTGGACGGGAATAATTGCACCAGTTATATAAGCAGACCGGTCAGACAACAAAAATTCTGCCAGATAAGCAATCTGCTCTACCGGGATAATACCAAATGGCTGCCGTGTTATCAAAGTTTCTTCAAAATCTTCCAGTACGTCACACAATTGATGTGTCATGTCTGTATCAACAAGGGCCGGTGCGATAGCATTAACCCGGATCTTTCTTTTCTCGGCTTCTCTTGCCAGTACCTTTGTATATGCATTTATCGCATTTTTGGAAGCAGCATATTGCGACATCGCTTTCGCGCATTCAAAAGAAGCCATGGAAGACATACATATAATGCTCGATCCATTTTCTGAATACTTTCTATTCAAAAAATATTTTGTTAAAGCCACATAAGAAAAATAATTCACCTGAAATACCTGCCCCATCTCTTCAAACTCTAATGCTTTTATAGGGCGGTCAATACTAATACCTGCCGCATGGAGCATGCCATGTAATTTTAAACCATGCGCTTTGCAAAACAAAAAAATATCTTCAATACCATCCATTTTACAGAGATCATACGGATAAGGAAAAGCTGAATTTGGATATTTAAGTCTGAGTTCCTCCAGCTTTTCCCTATTGCGTGCGACTAAAATAACATTTGCTCCTCCTTGCAGGAGATACTCTGCCACACCATGGCCAATTCCCTTTGAAGCACCTGTTATCAGAATGTTTTTCCCTTGCATTCCTGCACGTATAATCCAATTATCCTCTTTTGAGGATATGGATTATTCTCCTTTCTCCCAATCCACTTGGGTAATCTTGAATACTCCATTATAATAATTAAAGCACTGTGGATCTGTACCTATTCTGTTACAGCTTTGACTGG
>JAAVZE010000008.1 GCA_022791495.1 Eubacterium sp. | reverse complement strand
TCGAGATTGATCAGTGCAGGCATATTGATCAGATCGGTAATACCCTGAACACCCTGCTGCAATACCTGGTCTGCCATGCAGAACGCCTCAGCCATGGATGTCCTCTTGTCACTGATCTCCAGTAATTTATCATTGGGAACCACAATAAGTGTATCCACATGCTGCTTTAATTTGTCAATGCCCCCCATCGCATTGGTCATTCGCTGTTTTCCCTCAAATTTAAATGGCTTAGTTACCACGCCAACTGTCAATATCCCCATATCCTTAGCGATCTGGGCAACCACCGGCGCCGCACCGGTCCCGGTTCCTCCTCCCATACCGCAGGTAACAAATACCATATCACAACCCTTTATAATCTCCGTAAGTTCCTCACGGCTCTCCTCAGCAGCCTTTTCTCCGACCTCCGGCTTTGCTCCTGCCCCGAGCCCTTTGGTCAGCTTCTCACCAATCTGCATGCTCATGGGAGCCTTACAGCTGCGCAAATGCTGCTTGTCCGTATTTACACAGACAAAGTCCACACCTTTGATCCCCTCGTCTATCATCCGGTTTACAGCATTATTCCCAGCGCCTCCAACTCCGATCACAAGAATTTTAGCGGTGGATTCTGCTTCATTATTCATAATCTCTAGCACTACAGTTCCTCCTTCTATCCAAAAAGAAAATCTAAACAATCAGAAAAATCATATAGAATATAAGCGCATTAAAGCATATATTATATATAATATAGTTTTTTCTAAAAATAATCAAGTATAAAATGCAAGTTTTGATCATTTTTTCTTTAGAATAATATCTCCCTTTAAATGGTAATTTGTCATATCTATTTCTCCCGAAAGCTGCTCTTCCTGTGCTTTTGCCAGCACACTGGAAAGGGCGGAAACCGGTTCATCATAGCTATCTTTTTTGCCTAATTTCACCTGAATATCACCTGCATACAAATAAGCGGCATTATTTTTATCGAAAACGACTCGTGACCAGTCCACTCCGTAATGCTGGAAGAGATTGGCAAGATTCATAATCTGGCCTAACAGCTCCTCATCCTCCATCTTTACTTCCTCGTAGATGGTAAAAGTCGTCATGGTCTTCGTCTCAAACAATGGAATATCCGGCAGTTCCTCACTAGTGCTCCGCAACACCATGCCGTCTTTATCAAAGTAGATATACTGATTCATATATACGATCCCTGCAATGATCTTTTTTTCATATAATTTAATATGAATCTGATGCATTCCCGGATAGGTGATCTCATATTCCCTTACATATGGAAGTTTGGCTGAAAAACCAAGATGGTTTTTAAGCCATGAACCGACGATATTTTTATCCATAAAACTACCGCAGACTTCCGAAGCCACTACTTCTTTAGAGAAAAAGGTATTGCCTTCCACCGTTACTGTCGTCACCTGAAATAAAAAAATAACAAGCAAAAGAATACCAGCCACCGTCACGGGAACCACGATCCTCCATGGTACATTTTTCATTTTCATCCATCTCCTTATATCAACCGTGCCAGTGCACCATTGCATCGGTCTGCTAGACCACATATCTGGCGCACAAGCCGAGACTCTGCATATTTTCTACCGGAATCTCATATCCCCGAAGAATATAGTGGCTTTCATCTACTATCGTTTTTCCCTCTGCCATTACACCAGCAAGCAATAACGCTGCCCCGCTGCGAAGATCCGTAGCCTGAACTACCTCTCCGTGGAGTCTTGTCACCCCTCTGACACAGGCACGTTGTCCTGCCACCTCAATATCTGCTCCCATCTTTCTCAGCTGCCCTGCCACGAGAAACCGGTTCTCAAATACACTTTCTTCGATCAGGCTCTCCCCGTAGGAACGGGATAAGAGGGCCAAAAACAAAGACTGGGCATCGGTGGGAAAACCAGGATAGGGCTCTGTCCGGATATAGGGAACCGGACGGATCCCGCCTTCGCCGGAAATTCTGATCCGGTCTCCTATGGTCTCCATACGGCAGCCGGTCATGGCAAGGTATTTCTTCTCTGTCCCAAAGGTATCACCATAAACCCTAAGACAGGCACTTCCGCCGCTTCCGGCTGCCATCGCCGCATAGGTGAGAAAAGCGATCCGGTCTGTTTTCAGCCGGTATACCACACCCTGCAGCGCATCGACGCCCTGGATGGCGATGCATTCTTCACCGTCACCAGATATATGGGCACCCATCTGCCTGAGAAACTCACATAGTTCTCTGATCTCTGGTTCCTTTGCCGCATTTTCAAGAATCGTAGTCCCCCTCCGAAGCACGGCATATAAAATCACATTCTCTGTCGCTCCCACACTGGGATAGGGAAGCTTAACCCGCTCCGCCCCCCGGTGTTTGATCTCACAACAGATAACATCCTCCTGCTGGCTGGTTTCTGCTCCCATGGCAGAAAATGCTGCCAGATGATAGTCTACCGGCCTTGCACCGATGGAACATCCCCCCGGCAGGCGAATCCCTGCTGCCTGCATCCTGCCCAACATACTGCCAAGAAATAGAATGGAAGCTCGGATATCCCCTACCTCTTTCTGGGTAATCTCACTTTTGGTCACCGAAGCTGTGTCTATGATCAGTTTATTTTCCTCCCAGCTGACCTTTGCACCGATATCCTTTAGTACGGCTGTCATGGAATAGACATCCTGTATCCTGGGACAATTTTCAATCACCGTTGTCTGTCTGCACAGTACTGTGGCTGCTATCATAGGAAGAACTGCATTTTTTGCTCCCTGCACTGTAAGTTCCCCGGCAGCCTTTCTGCCACCCTCTACTTCTATTAACACCGGAATCCCCCATCCACATATTCATGATAATATTATAAATATGCGGTTAGAAGATGTTGGTATCATGTCTTAGTCCGTTTTTTCGAGATTCCAAGAACCAGCCCCATCTCTGCCAGAAGGATCGACACGCTGGTTCCTCCATAGCTGATAAAAGGCATCGGGATACCCGTAGAGGGCATGGAATTGGTCACCACCGCAATGTTCATCATCACCTGGGTGGCGATATGTATCATAACGCCGGTACAGATTAGTCCACTGAACAGATCCGGCGCCGTCACTGCCGTATTATAAATTCTCCAAAGAAGAAGAATAAACATCAGTATGACGATTCCTGCTCCCACCATCCCCAGCTCTTCACAGATAATGGAAAAGATCATATCATTGTGGGGCTCCGGAATAAAGCCCAGCTTCTGCATACTCTCTCCCAGTCCTGTACCAAATACACCACCAGAGGCTATGGCATACAGTCCCTGCAAAATCTGAAATCCTTTTTCATGGTGCTCCACATCCAGCCAGATCTGAAACCGCTCCATTCGGAAGCCTTCTCCGAACAGAATAATCAGGGCAAAAAATACAGCCCCCACCAGAATCATCCCAATGTAGATCCACTTCTTTTTCGCCGCCACAAAGCACATACCGAATGCGACGATAAAGACGACGATAGCCGTACTCAGATTTTCCATCGCCACCAGTCCCAGAAGCAGTCCCACCGGCACAAACACCCGCACGATCCCCCGAAGCCTGCTCATCTCCTTCGGACGCATCTGGATGAAATAAGCGGCGATCAGGATCACCGCAATTTTCGTGATTTCCGAGGGCTGAAGGGAAAGGGGACCGATGGTCAGCCACCTTCTGGCACCATTTTTCTCCGTTCCCATTAAAGAAGCAAGTATCTGAAGTGTCGCTGCCACAAAATAAATCAGTGTGACCAGCCGGATGCGCAGCCCCGGAATTTTCTTAATATAGGCATGATAGTTGATATTTACCACCACCAGCATCGCCGTGATTCCAGCGATGACTCCAAATAACTGCTTCTTTAAAAAGTAAGCAGCATCATTATATTTCACCTGTGAAGTATATGAACTTGAACTGTAGATCATCAGCAGCCCAAACCCTACCAGACAAAGGGTAATGAGCAGGAGACTGTAATCAAAGGTACTTTCCCGCTGATAATCGGCCCTGCGCTGCCCGCTTTTTTTCATTCCGATCTCACTCCAAACCATTCACTAATTCTTTAAACATATTCCCCCGCTGCTCGTAGGAATCAAACATATCCCAGCTGGCACATGCCGGCGACAAAAGCACCGCATCTCCCGCCGCAGCC
>JAAVZE010000177.1 GCA_022791495.1 Eubacterium sp. | reverse complement strand
TGTAAAATATGCATTTCCAATGCAGATTCCTGTTTTTGGTGTTGATGCATGTACAATCTGTCCATTTCCAATATAAATAGCCACATGTCCAGAGCCATCTCCATATTTATACACAAGAATATCTCCTGGCTTTGCATTTCGATAATCAATTCTTGTGCCTACATTTGCATATGCCAATGATGTTCTTGGCAGAGAATACCCGAACTTTCCAAAAATCTGCTGTACAAATCCGGAACAGTCAATTCCATTTGTCAGACTGTTTCCGCCATATACATATGGATTTCCAAGAAAATTATATGCATAATTAATCAAATCAACTGCTGTCTGCGATACAGACTGATTAAGATTTGACGAATTGTAGGTCTTTTCTGAACCTGAAGAGGAAGAGTCTTCATTCGTTTCCGGTTCGGCTACAAGCTTTACTATCTTGTCAGCAACCGGAAGTGTATAGATATTATCCACATATTCTGCGTTGACATACCCCTCCAGATTATTGATATTTACTTTATACCAGCCATTTGTCTCCGGTTCCAGAATTTCCAGAATTTCTCCTGTCTGAACCTTTGTGGCAATCGAACACTCCGTAGACGGTTCCTGACGGACATTGAGCACATCGCAGTTAACTTTGAGCACATTTCTCATTGTCTCCATAGCCTTTACATTTGCATCATATCCTGTAAGAATATACTGCTTATCAACATATCCGTCTACTTCGCCAGAACGAATATGGTACCAGCCGTTTTCCTCGCCCAGAATTTCACATGCGGCACTGCCCGGCATTTTTCCGATAATTTCCTTATCTGTGCCAACACCCTCTCTTACATTTAAATATGTAGTTACATTTGATACACCAAGATTTGTATAACCTTCAATCACTGAACCTTCTGGAACAAACTTCAGCGCTACATCCAGCGCTTCCACAGATGCATTTCCAGATTCACTGTCCGCAAGCGCAATATAAGAGCCATATCCCTCAAGAGCCTCGGACATTCCCGCCTTGGAATACATTAAGCTTCCTGTCTGTTCGCCTAATTTAGTATTATTTTCAACATTCTCGGACAATGATGATAATAATGATGAACTGGCAATCAAATCTCCTGTATATTCAACCGCTTCCTCTATATTTTGCGGTTGTGCTTCTGCTGAAATACTTTCCTTTTCTGCCTCTTTCTTTGATTCCTGTTCTTTTCCTCCTGATAGAGAAACAACAGTCACTACTCCCAAAGCTACTAATGCACTTCCGGATAATCCTGCAATCAGTTTTGTATTCCGCATATTTCCTCCTTCTCATATAGTCAACCAAATATTGATTACTATCGCTCATATGTTTATAAACTACTATTTAATC
>JAAVZE010000007.1 GCA_022791495.1 Eubacterium sp. | reverse complement strand
TCACCTCCACGTGTTCTGTAGTGTGTCAGTCTTATAAAATAATAATATCAGAAGGGAAATAAATTAGACAGCGAAAAGCCGGTGCAATTGTTTCATGACGCATTGGTGTCTTTCGCAGAAAGACGGGTAATAATTATGAAAAAGATTAAGAAGAATATTGCAATGTTGCTAGTTATGTGTTTAGTACTTGGAAATATTAATATATTACATGTTAAGGCAGTTGAGAATTTAGCATATAAGTATTCATGCGAAAAAAATAGTAAAGAACAATATGGTGAAAGAGAATACTTTAATGTTTCTTTTAATATAGAGTCTGAGTGGAGAGGTCATTATAATGGTTCAATTACGATTAAAAATATTTCTGATGCAGACATTGAAAATTGGAAAATTTCTTTTGTGACAAGCGATAAGATTGAAAATATTTGGTGCGGTGAAGTCGTGTCTCATGAGTCAGATACTTATGTAGTAAAAAATATGGGTTGGAATCAAGATATAAGAGAAGGGAAAGATCAGATTTGGTTTTACAGCGAGTTATGAGGACAAGAAGGATATTCCTCATGATTTTTATATGTCACAAGAATGTAGGAAAGTTAAGGTTCCCTATTTTATAGATTATAATATTATAGCAGAATGGGATACAGGTTTGAATGGGGAAATAACGATACATAATAGTTCTGATGAAGTAATTGAAGATTGGAAGTTGCTCTTTGATTGTACAGTTGATATTAACACATTTTGGACAGCAGATATAACTCATAAAGAAAATGACACATATTATGTTGGAAATCGTGGCTACAATTCAAATATCCGACCTGATGAGACTATTGTGTTAGGTTTTAATGCTAAAAAGGATAAGCCAAATCTAAAGTTGAAAATAAATAATATGATCTTGTATTGTATGGATGTATATCAAGAAGATACTACTGATACTGATCAAGATGGTTTATATGATATTGTGGAAAAATCCATTGGTACAGATATAAACAACAAAGATAGTGATGGAGATGGTTTGGATGATTATCAAGAAGTTCAAATTTTGGGATTAAATCCATTGTCAAAAGATTCAGATGGTAATGGAATAACAGATTATGATGAGGATAATGATGGGGATGGATTATCAAATGGAGAAGAGATTTTGCTAGGTTGCAATCCAATGATGGGCGATAGTGATGGTGATAGGCTAAATGATTACGAGGAAGTGAAAATTCATAGAACTAATCCAAATGAGGAAGATACGGATGGTGATTTAATTAGTGATTATGTTGAGATAGAATTGGGGCTTAGTCCTTTGCAGAAGGATACAAATGCTGATGGAATTTTGGATTGTGATGAGAAAGTACAACAAAACTATCATTTGGATATGAGTGATGGTATTGCACTTTCGTTAGATTTATCAGTGGCTTCAAATAAATATTTAGAAGATGATTTAGATATAGAATGTCATACGGATACAGATCAAATGATATCCCAGAATTTGGTTGGAACAATATATAAATTAGATGGAGATGTGACGGAAGAAGATACTCCTGCAAAAATTACCTTTGTGTTAAATGAAAATACCTTTAACGATAATATGAAGGTATATAGTTATAATGGAGAAGAGTTTGTTCCGACAGAATTTATATATAGTGCTGATGATAATTGCGTTACAATAGACGTAGAAAAGTTGCATACACAATATTTTTTGGGTTATGAGAAAATTAAGTCGACATTATATCAAAAAGCTGTTTTAAAAGCAGCAAAAAAGGTCAAATAAAACAAATCAAATTTAGTTAATGACATAAAAAACAACTTTGAAAAAGAAAAAGGGTGGAAGGCAAAAATAAGGAAATATACGGTATCTGAGGCTGTTAACATAGTTTTAAAACATGATTTAGAAATTTCTGGCGCTGCAAGAAAATATAAGGTAAAAAAGGAAGTAATTCAATCTATACTAGCAAGAGAGTTAATTTGTATTTGGGCTCAGGATGCAGTTGCAGATACTGCTGTTACAAATTATTATTACAATAGACAAGCACTAGAACATTATATGTCCTTAAGTTGGTGGAAACAGATTTTATTTGGTCAACCTAATCTGTTATTTCCTGAGCGAGAAGACTCTAGCACGGGAATTGGACAGATGTACGCAAAGACATCAATAAATGCGACAAATTATTTGAAAGAAACTAATATAAATTATGATAATTGGAAAGAAAAGTTGTATGGTTTAATTTAAGGGATAACAATAAATACAGTGCCTAAATGGTTGCTAAAGTTTTATGTAATAATGCAAAAAAGGAGGATATGAGTAAACCAACCAAAAAAGAAATTCAAAATATTTCCGCACTTTATAATGCTTCAACTATAGCGAAGGGTGCAGCTTATGGAAAGAAAATATATAAGTATAATAAATGGTTTGCAAAATATAATAAGTACAATTAAGGAGAATGAGTGATGAAACGTTTCTGCCCGATCATAAGCCGAATAACAGTTATATTGACAGGACTTATTTGGGGAGCTATTAGTTTTTTTTGGTTGGGATATAGTGTTTTAACTCTAGGTAATCTTATAGAAGAACCAGGGTCACTTGATTATGAATATGAGGGCGATGCAATGCGTATCTATGGACTAATAGGGCTCATTTTATATGCAATGTTATTTGCCGTGGTATTATTGTTTTTGAGTAGAAAAAAGCGAAACTTATTTATATTTCTATTCTCAATGATCTTGAGCGGAATTATTTTAGGCATATATATTTTTGCGCTGAGGGGATAGAGCGACAAATTTTGGAAAAACGTATTGAAAAAGCATCCCAATGGGTGCTTTTTTATTGGATGAAAGGAAAATAAACCACCGGCTATGTCCAACATCATAAACTTAAGCACAGTCCCACACATTTGAATTTTCTTGCTTAAAGATTTTTACAACAAGACAATTCAAAATTGAAAAAAGCCCATATTCTCCCCTTAGTAATGAATATGGGTTTTTTAAAAACTGCTCTTTTGATTATTTTTATATTTATTGGCAATATTTTTTCGGCGTTCCTTACTTGGCAGCTCCCTTATTGGCAAGACATATCGTTCCATTTCTTCCTGCAGTTCGTTCAGTTTTTTAATGCGTTTCTTTTCTTCCGGTTCCAGAAGGATTTTCAACATAGCTTCTTTGAAAAGGCCGGTTGCTGTATTCTCATTGGTATGCATAGGATATTTATTTCCTTTTTTCCTCCCTGCTTCCGCAATCTCATCGTCCGCGCTGTTTCGGATATCCTGAACCATGTTATATACCAAAACCTGTGACCAGAAATCCTGATATACATACACAGATGCTTTCCCCGTCACACTCTCAAATTTCATTTTATTTTTTAATGTATGGTATTTCTTTTCAATTTCCCATCTCTGGTAATATAACTCTGCTAATTCTTCTGCGGCAACCGTATCCGGCAGATCTGTCATCAGTGCAAGTTCATTTCCGGATGGAAGCGTTGATTTTGAGATTCTTACTGTCGTTTCCCCTTTCTGCTTCATCCGGCCATGCCGTTCCGGATGCTTTTGGCGTATTTTTTGCAGACGTGCGGAGGAATGCTTTAAAATGACTTTTTCATCTGCTGACTGCATCTGTCCGCGTTCGGTCTTATAATCATTGGATGAAAGGCGGATTAAATAAGTTCCGGATCTGATAATGATTCGGAAAACTTTTGAAATCTTCTTTTATAAGATTTATCCATATGCACCCCCTGTCTGTATTCTAACATAAAAAAGGAATCTGTTGACCGTTTCCTTTGGATTTTTCTTAAGTTTATGATGTTAGGCTAAGCCGGTGGTCATGATTTGATAGGAAAGTTCTCAATCCATGGGGGGAGGTGCGTGTTTTTTAGCCATACCTTTTTTACTATTCCGTTTATACGTACAAACGACCGTTTTCGCGTATAAACAGCACTTGATTTTAATTTAATCATATGGTAATATGACTATACAAGCAAGTAAACTTCTGATATATCTATTATCGGGCAGTGTTCATCTGTCTGTCTTTATAGTCTGGCTTTCTTGCTTATAAAATATCAATGAACGACCAATAAGCAGGGAGGCATTTGAATGAAAAGAGATTTGTCAACAAAAGCAATGACAAGGTGCAGGGATATATTTTCCGACATCTGCAATGTGAATCTGTTTGCAGATGAAAGATTTCTGGAGCCGGAACAACTTGAACTCATTCCTTCGGACACAGTCTATCACAATGCAAAGGGACAGTTGAGGGAGCACCGCATGGATGTGCGTATGAGACATATTATGTCAAATACGGAGATTGCTATTTTCTGTCTGGAAAATCAAAGTGATGTCTGCCGGACGATGCCAGTCCAGGACATGGGCTATCTGTATTCCAGTTACAGTGAACAGATTCAAAAGATTAAGGAACAGAATCTTTTGAGGGGAATCTCTTATTATACAAAAGAGATCGGGGACAGCCAAAAATTGAAACCGGTGATCAGTCTGGTGTTATATTATGGAACAGATGACTGGGATGCCCCCAGGTCACTGGTTGATTTGTTAGACATACCTAAAGAATGGCGAAAAAGATTAGAACCATTAATTGCAGACCATTCCATACGGATCGTTCACCTGGCATCGCAGGACGAAGAAACTCGTAAAAGGTACCAGAGTGATTTTCGGCATATTGTGGATTATCTGGCATATGTCCGCAACAAAGAAAGACAAAAGCTAAAAAAAAACATGAGGGACAAAAACAGAAAGATAGCACATCCTATGGAATATCTGGATATGATGTATGCTTTTACGAACGACAGCCGGTATGAGAAAATAGCAGAGAATCTGCAGGAAAATGGAAAAGAGAGCGAGGAGATCGATATGTGTATTATGTTGGATATGCTTGAAGAGAGTGGTATAGAAAAGGGAAAAATTGAGGGCAGACGTGAGGAAATGTCACATGGTATCTGTGTGCTGGTAGGAACCTGTCATGAATTTGGTGTATCTATTGCAGAAACTATTAGCAGGGTAGCTGCCAATTTTAAGCTGCCAATAAATGAGGCAGAACTCGAAGTAAAAAGATATTGGGAAGCTGGCACAGTTTTAAAATAATTTAGAAATGACGAAGAATTTCGACAATTATTTTATGCCTGGCTGCCATAAAATACCTTTACAAATTCTATGTCACAATTTATAATAAATCCGTAAATCATCATAATTAAGATGTATATATATGTTGGGTATGTGCCTGTGCGCTGCCCTTCAAAAAACTATTATACTTAAAAAGCCATGGAACTTAATATCCATGCGGAAATGAGGAAAAAATGAAAAAGATCAGAACCAGATTTGCACCGAGTCCAACGGGGCGTATGCATGTTGGAAATTTGAGAACAGCACTCTATGCATACCTTATTGCAAAGCATGAAGGAGGAGACTTTCTTCTGCGGATCGAGGATACCGATCAGGAGCGGTTTGTAGAAGGGGCATTGGAATTGATATATAAGACCATGAAAGAAACCGGGCTGGAACACGATGAGGGACCGGATAAAGACGGCGGTTTTGGCCCTTATGTCCAGAGTGAGCGGATGGAGACAGGAATGTATCTGAAATATGCCAAAGAACTGGTAGAAAAGGGAGAGGCATATTACTGTTTCTGTACGAAAGACCGTCTTGACCAGCTTCACAAAGAGGCGGAGGAGCGGGGAGAGTCGGCGGTCAAATATGATAAGCACTGTCTGTCGCTTTCCCAGGAAGAAGTTGAGAGACGGCTTGCTGCCGGTGAGCCCTATGTGATTCGCCAGAACAATCCGGTAGAGGGGGAGACCGCCTTTGATGATGTGATTTATGGAAAAATAACAGCTCCCAATGAAGAACTGGATGATATGGTGCTGATCAAGGCAGACGGATATCCCACCTATAATTTTGCCAATGTGGTGGATGATCACCTTATGGAGATCACCCATGTGGTCCGCGGCAATGAATACCTGTCCAGTGCACCGAAGTACAACCGTCTTTATCAGGCTTTTGGCTGGGACATTCCGGTTTATGTACACTGCCCCACCATTACGGATGAAAATCATAAAAAATTATCGAAAAGAAACGGAGCCTCTTCCTTTGAAGATTTAACAGAACTGGGATTTCTGCCGGAGGCGATTGTGAATTTTGTAGCTTTGCTGGGCTGGAGCCCGTCGGATGACCGGGAGATATTCAGCCTTCAGGAGTTGATCGATTCCTTTGATTATACCCGGATCAGTAAATCGCCGGCGGTATTCGATATGGTGAAACTCCGCTGGATGAATGGAGAGTATATTAAAGCCATGGAAAATGAAGCTTATTATGAATATGCGCTTCCTGTCATTCGGGAAACTGTGAAGAAAGATCTGGATTTGAAAAAAATTGCGGATCTGGTCAAGACAAGGATCGAAGTGTTCCCAGATATTACTGAGAAAATTGACTTTTTTGAAGAGCTTCCAGAGTATGATACCGCAATGTATACTCATAAGAAGATGAAGACCAATTCAGAGAATTCTCTGGAGGTTCTGAAGGAGCTTCTGCCATTGTATGAAGAACTGGAGGATTATTCCATATCCGCCATAGAGAAAGTGGCGATGGACTATGTGGCGGAAAAGGGCTGCAAAAACGGACAGGCATTGTGGCCGCTGCGTACTGCCGTGTCAGGGAAGCAGATGACACCGGGTGGCGCCTATGAGATAATGGAGATTATTGGAAAGGATGAATCTCTTCGGAGAATCCGAAAGGGAATAGAATTACTGAATGGAGCTCAGTGAGGAACAGAAAAAAGCGGTGGAGCACGGTGAAGGCCCTATGATGGTTCTAGCCGGTCCGGGGGCGGGAAAGACTACGGTGATCACTCACCGGGTGAAATATCTGATTGACGAACAGGGGGTGAACCCCGCACAGATTCTGGTGGTGACATTTTCTAAGGCTGCGTCCCTGGAGATGCGGGAGAGGTTTGAAAAGAACACTGGAGGCAGACGGCTGCCGGTGCGTTTTGGGACATTTCATTCCCTGTTTTTTCAGGTACTGAAAGCTGCCTACGGTTATACAGCAAAGGATATATTATCACCGAGATTGAAATATCGTTTCATGGAAGAAGCGCTTCTGGAGACAGAGTATGATGATATAGAGGATAAAAAAGAGTTCTTAGAGGAAATTGAGAAGGAGATCAGCCGGATCAAGGGAGAGGGAACGGATATTGAACATTATTACTCCGCCCTTTGCCCGGAAGAGATTTTCCGGCAGATTTACCGTGGATACCAGAGCCGGGTACAGAAAAACCATTGTCTGGATTTTGATGATATGGTGATGTATACCTATGAGCTGTTTCAGGCGAGGCCTGATATATTGAAAAACTGGCAGAAACGGTTCCGCTACATACTGGTTGACGAATTTCAGGATATCAACCGGCTTCAGTATGCCAATATCAAATTGCTGGCGTTGCCGGAGAACAATCTTTTTATCGTAGGAGATGACGATCAGTCGATCTATGGCTTCCGGGGAGCTAGACCGGACATCATGCTTGCCTTTCCTAAAGAATTTAAAGAGCTAAAACAGGTGACTGTGGGTGGAAACTACCGCTGCACCAGTCAGATTCTTACAGCAGCCTCTACGCTCATCGGTAACAACCGAAAGCGTTATTGTAAAAAGTTAAAAGCGCATAAGGGGAAGGGAGATCGGGTGCATGTGACCCAGTACCCGGATATGACAGCCCAGACACAGGGGATCACAGATAAGATCCAGGAATATATCCGGTCAGGAACGGATGTGGATGAAATCGCTATTTTGTTTCGCACTGCCAGACAAATGAATGTATTTTCGAGAAAATTCATGGAGTACAACATACCTTTTATTATGAAAGATAGTGTGCAGAATCTGTTCGAGCACTGGGTGGCAAAGGATATCATCACCTATCTGCAGCTGGCACATGGGGATCGTTCCAGAGGGGCATTTTTAAAGATTGCCAACCGTCCCAAACGCTATCTGAGCCGGGCGGCATTTGACAACCAATCCATTTCTTTTGCTGGTTTGTATGAATATTATCGTGATAAACCCTATATGTGTGAGCGCATCAATACGCTTCAAAACGATCTGTTTGCCATGAAGCAGATGACGCCCTACAGCGCCATAGATTATCTGTATCACAGTGTAGGATACCAGGATTTTCTCAATGAATATGCGGCTGAGCGGGGAGTCAATCCAAAGGATTGGGAAGAGATCCTGGATGAACTCAAAGAAGATGCCGCTGGTTATGAGACAGTAGGGGAATGGTTTGCCCATATCGAGGAGTATGGACGACAGCTGGAGGAACGCCAAAAGCGGACAGGTGGAAGAACTGAGCAGGAGGAAGAAAGACATGGGGTATCACTTATGACTATGCACGGCTCTAAAGGGCTGGAATTTGATGTGGTATTTATCCCCGATGTGAATGAAGGAGTTGTGCCTTACCAGAAGGCGGTAGATGGCGGGCATGTTGAGGAAGAGCGGCGTCTGATGTATGTCGCGATGACCCGGGCGAGGAATCATCTTCACATTTCCTGCAGCCATCGGCGGTTTCAGAAGGATGTGGACCCGTCACGATTTTTAGAGGAGATTATTTTGTAAATTTCCAGATTGTAATATAGGGCACATTGTACTATAATATATGAAGATATAGTAAATGGCAGCGATCGTCAGATCATTTTTAAGATTAGGAGGATGTATTTCATGGGAATTGCGAAAACAGAAGCAAAAGCAGCGATTGAAGCAGGAAAAACTGCACTAGGGATCGAATTTGGATCTACCCGGATCAAGGCAGTGCTGGTGGGTGAAGACAACGCACCGATTGCATCAGGAAGCCATGACTGGGAAAACCGTCTGGAAAATGGTATCTGGACCTATACACTGGAAGATATCTGGACCGGACTTCAAGATAGTTATACAAAGATGGCTCAGGAAGTAAAAGCTCAGTATGATGTGACTTTGACAAAGATTGGAGCCATCGGTTTTAGTGCCATGATGCACGGATATATGGCATTTGACCAGAAGGGTGAGCTGCTTGTACCCTTCCGTACCTGGAGAAATACTATTACGGCGGAAGCATCGGAGAAGCTGACAAAGTTATTTAACTTTAACATCCCGCAGAGATGGAGCATCTCCCATCTGTATCAGGCGATCCTGAATGGTGAGGATCATGTAAAGGATATTGTGTTCCAGACCACTCTCGCCGGATATATCCACTGGAAGCTGACAGGAGAAAAGGTTCTGGGTATCGGTGAGGCCTCTGGAATGTTTCCGATCGACAGCAATACGAAAGTTTTTGACCGTGATATGATACATAAATTCAATGACACGATAGCGGACAAAGGTTTTTCCTGGAAGCTGGAGGATATTCTTCCGAAGGTGCTCGTAGCAGGAGAAGCGGCTGGAACGCTGACAGAAGAGGGCGCCGGACTTCTGGATGTGTCCGGAAATCTTCAGGCAGGAATTCCGCTCTGTCCGCCGGAAGGTGATGCGGGAACCGGTATGACGGCTACAAACAGTGTTGCGGTGCGAACAGGAAATGTGTCTGCTGGAACCTCTGTCTTTGCCATGATCGTGCTGGAGAAAGCATTGTCCAAGGTATACGAGGAGATTGATCTGGTGACGACACCGACTGGAGAGCCGGTGGGAATGGTTCACTGCAACAACTGTACTTCTGATCTGAATGCCTGGGTTAATATATTCAAAGAATTTGCGGAGGCTTTTGGAATCAAAGCGGATATGGATCAGTTGTTTGGAACCCTTTACAATAAGGCGCTGGAAGGCGATGCTGACGGTGGCGGGCTGCTTGCTTACAACTATTTTTCCGGTGAGCACATCACGGGATTTGAGCAGGGGCGTCCGATGATCGTGAGAACACCTGACAGTAAGTTTAATCTGGCGAATTTTATGCGGGTGAACCTTTTTACATCACTGGGTGCGTTGAAGGTTGGTCTGGATATTCTGTTAAAAGAAGAGGGTGTTAAACTGGATCGCATTCTGGGACACGGCGGTCTCTTTAAGACCGAGGGTGTAGGCCAGAAGATCATGGCGGCAGCGATGAATGCGCCGGTATCCGTTATGGAGACAGCAGGAGAAGGTGGAGCCTGGGGAATTGCTCTTCTGGCATCCTTCATGAAGAACAAGGGAGCAGACGAGACACTGGACAATTATCTGGCAGAGAAGGTTTTTGCTGGATATGAGGGCGTGGAGATGTCGCCGGATGAAGCAGACGTGAAAGGCTTTGACGATTTTATTGTGAGATATAAAGCTGGTCTGCCGATCGAACGGGCTGCGGTGGAGAATCTGCAGTAAATCATAGTATGCTACTAGGATCAAAAGGTCAAAATACCTTTTGACCCCAACATCATAGTATTTAATTAGCTTATAATAAAAAGGTCAGATGAGGATTTGTCTGGCCTTTTTTATAGAATAAGACGAATCGGGGAAAAAGATATGGCAGAGATGAAGGACACAAGAAGCGGCACAAACACAGGTACATTAGCTGCTCGCAAAGGAGGCTCGCAGCATGAATACAAACATGAATTTTTGCCGGTTTCCAGGAAAGATATGAAGGAAAGAGGATGGGATCAGTGTGATTTCGTCTATGTCACAGGGGATGCCTATGTGGATCACTCATCCTTCGGAACGGCGATCATAAGCCGGCATCTGGAAGCCCACGGCTACAGGGTTGGGATTATCGCCCAGCCGGATTGGCGGGATGATTCCAGCATTGCCGTTCTTGGGGAACCGAGACTGGGATTTTTGGTGAGCAGCGGGAATATGGACTCTATGGTGAACCATTACACTGTAAATAAGAAGAGAAGAAAGCAGGACGCTTATACACCGGGGGGAGTATCCGGAAAGCGCCCGGATTACGCAGTGGTTGTATATTCCAACCTGATCCGGCGAACCTATAAAAAGACGCCGGTGATTCTTGGAGGAATAGAGGCAAGTTTGCGCAGAATGGCACATTATGATTACTGGTCGGACAAGCTGAAGCGTTCTATTCTGCTGGATTCAGGGGCGGATCTGATCTCTTATGGGATGGGGGAACACAGTATATTAGAGATTGCGGATGCACTGGACAGTGGAATGGATGTGAGAGATATCACCTATGTGGCTGGAACGGTGTACCGCAGTAGGGAGGGAACAGATATATATGACGGGAAGTATCTTCCCTCCTTTGAAGAGATCTCGGAAGACAAGAGGAAATATGCGGAGAGCTTCATGATACAGTATGAAAATACAGATCCCTTTACCGCAAGGCCATTGATCGAAAGGTATCCGGGAAAAGTACTGGTGGTGCAGAACCCGCCGGCGGCGCCGCTGACGACCCAGGAACTGGATGACGTATATGCCTATCCCTATGTGGGATCTTATCATCCCTCTTATGAAAAAACTGGAGGGGTCCCGGCGATTCAGGAGATCCGCTTCAGTCTGACCAGCTGCCGGGGATGTTTTGGCGGCTGCAATTTTTGTGCCCTGACCTTTCACCAGGGGCGTATCGTCCAGGCCCGAAGCCACGAGTCCATTCTGGCAGAGGCGGAGAAGATGACGCGGGAAAAGGGGTTTAAGGGATATATTCACGATGTGGGAGGGCCCACAGGGAATTTCAGGAAGCCTTCCTGTGACAAACAGATGAAGAAGGGGGTTTGTGTAAAAAAACAATGCCTCTTTCCGAAGCCCTGTCCCAACATGAAGGTGAGCCATAAAGATTATGTGGCTCTTCTGCGAAAACTCCGTGGTCTTCCCAAAGTAAAAAAAGTATTTGTGCGGTCGGGAATCCGTTTTGACTATGTAATGGCGGATAAAGAGGACACCTTCTTAAAGGAATTATGCCGTCATCACATCAGCGGCCAGTTACGGGTGGCGCCGGAACACGTGTCGGATGTGGTGCTCCAGGCAATGGGCAAGCCGAAAAACCATGTCTATGAGGCTTTTTTAAATCGATATACCAGAGTCAACCGCCTCACAGGAAAGCAACAGTATGCCGTTCCCTATCTCATGTCTTCCCACCCCGGTTCGACCTTAAAGGAAGCCGTAAAGCTAGCTGAATATGTAAGAGATCTTGGCTATACACCAGAGCAGGTGCAGGATTTCTACCCCACTCCTGCCACCATTTCTACCTGCATGTATTACACGGGACTGGATCCCCGGACTATGAAAAAAATCTATGTACCAAGATCCCATCATGAAAAAGAGATGCAGCGCGCCCTGATCCAGTATAAACGTCCGGAAAACTATGAACTGGTAAAAGAAGCATTGTGCCGGGCGGGGCGGCAGGATCTGATCGGTTTTGGAGAAAAATGCCTGATTCCTCCCAGGAAGATGAAAAAAAATAAAAAAAGACGTTGACTGTTACCTTACGTTGTGGTTTATAATGAAAAAAAGGTGGGAGAAGATCACCGTGCAAGGATGGGGATACTGTGGCGGAACATTTATTTTCCACGGGTGAGTTTGCCAGGCGGGCAAACGTAACCGTGCGGACGATTCATTATTATGAAAAAAAGGGACTGATCCAGCCTGAAATGATCTGTGAGAACGGTTACCGGTATTATGGGCAGCAGGAGTTTGCCAGATTACAGCGGATCCTGACTTTGAAGCTTCTGGGATTTTCGCTGGAAGAGATCCAGGAATTTTCATTGAATGAGAATGACAGGGATTTTCTTCAGCGGTCCTTTGCGATGCAGCTTTCCCTGGTGCGCAAAAAGATTGAACATCTAAAGGCGGTTGAGGAGTCGATCCAGAACGTGTCTGAAATGTTTGCGGAGGAGGATGTGCCAGACTGGGATGAGATCACAAAATTGATCCGGATCATTAATATGGACCGGGATTTGGTGGAACAATACCAGAATGGGAAAAATATTGATGCAAGGATTACCCTGCACAGCAGATGCTCCAGGAATCCCCAGAGCTGGTTTTCGTGGATCTACGAGCAAATGAATCTGGCGCCGGGAATGAAGGTGCTGGAGCTGGGTTGTGGCAGCGGCATGCTCTGGAAAGAAAATGAGAAAAAGATCCCAGATGGATGTCAGATTTTACTAACAGATGTTTCTACGGGGATGCTGGAGGACACGAAAAAGAATTTATCTGGGGCAAGTCCGGGGAAATTTACCTATGAAGTAATGGATTGTTGTGATATCAGGAGCACGGTTTCTACCTATGATATGGTGGTGGCGAACTTTCTTTTGTTCTATCTCAGGGATATAAAGAAGGCTGTCACTGAGATCGCCAGGGTCTTACGACCAGGGGGAACCTTTATCTGTGCCACCTATGGGGAGCATCATATGCAGGAGGTGGAAGAGTTGGTGAAGGAATTTAATCCTAAGATACGTCTTTCAGCAGTCAGGCTCTATGAAAATTTTGGCCTGGAAAATGGGGAGGCGCTGCTGTCCCAATGTTTTGACCGGGTGGAGAAGCGAGAATATCCCGATGAACTCCGGGTGACAGATATCGACCTACTGGCGGATTATATCATGTCATGCCATGGGAACCAGAGAGAGTATCTGATCCCGGAATACGATGAATTTAAGGCATTCCTAAGGGGAAAGCTAAAGAAGAAGGGCTATATCCGCATCACAAAACAGGCAGGGCTGTTTATCGCGGGTTCAGCAGAAAGGGAAAAATAAGCGTTAGGCGCTTTGGAATGGAGGAATACGATGAAAATATTAGTAACAGGCGGAGCCGGATTTATCGGCGGCAATTTTGTACACCATATGGTAAATAAATATCCAGAGTATACGGTCATCAATCTTGATCTACTGACCTATGCCGGCAATCTGGAGACATTGAAACCGGTAGAAGATAAGCCGAATTATAAATTCGTCCGGGGGGATATCGCAGACCGGAGTTTTATCATGGATCTGTTTGAGAAGGAGAAACCGGATATCGTCGTAAATTTTGCGGCAGAAAGCCATGTAGACCGCTCCATCACCGATCCGGGCATTTTCGTGCAGACGAATGTCATGGGAACCCAGGTGCTTCTGGACGCGTCCAAAGAATACGAGGTAAAGCGGTATCATCAGGTTTCCACGGATGAGGTTTACGGGGATCTGCCGCTGGACCGCCCGGATCTGTTTTTCCGTGAGGATACGCCGCTGCATACCTCCAGCCCCTATTCTTCCAGTAAAGCCAGTGCAGACCTTTTTGTTCTCGCCTATTACCGGACTTATGGGCTGCCGGTGACCATCTCCCGCTGCTCTAATAACTATGGTCCCTACCATTTTCCAGAAAAATTGATTCCCCTTATTATATCCCGGGCTCTGGCAGATGAAAAACTGCCTGTCTATGGAAAAGGGGAAAATGTGAGAGACTGGCTTCATGTGTCAGATCATTGTGATGCCATTGATCTCATTATCCATAAGGGCAGAGTCGGCGAGGTGTACAATGTGGGCGGCCACAATGAAAAGACCAATCTTGAGGTGGTAAAGACGATCTTGAAAGCGCTGGGAAAGCCGGAGAGCCTGATTGAATTCGTGACAGACCGCCCGGGCCATGACCTGCGCTATGCCATCGATCCCACAAAGCTGGAGACCGAATTGGGCTGGAAGCCAAAGTACACCTTTGAGACAGGGATCAAACAGACCATTCAGTGGTATCTGGATAACAGGGAGTGGTGGGAGAATATTATCAGTGGCGAATACGCCGGTTATTTTGATAAAATGTATGGAAAGGATCTGACAAAATGAAGGTATTAGTAACGGGGGTCAATGGACAGCTGGGACATGACGTAATGGGAGAGCTGAAAAAGCGTGGACATGAGGCAGTGGGAGTGGATATTGAGGAAATGGATATCACAGATGCCGAATGTGTCAAAAAAGTCATGACCCAGACGGCGCCGGATGCCGTCATTCATTGCAGCGCTTATACGGCTGTGGACCGGGCAGAGGAAGAGGTAGAGCTGTGCCGGCGGGTGAACGCCGAGGGGACAAGAAATGTAGCGGAAGTATGTGCCGGGCTGGATTGTAAACTTTTATATCTCAGTACAGATTATATCTTTTCCGGGGAAGGAGAGAGGCCATGGGAGCCAGGGGATGAGCCAGATCCTCTCAATGTCTATGGATTGACGAAATTTGAGGGGGAACAGGAGATAAAATCAAGGCTGAATAAATATTTTATTGTGAGAATCTCCTGGGTGTTTGGTGTCAATGGCAACAATTTTATTAAAACCATGCTTCGTCTCGGCAGAGAAAATGGCGCTGTCCGGGTAGTGGATGACCAGATTGGCTCTCCCACCTATACCTATGATCTGGCAGTACTTTTAGTAGATATGATCCAAACGGAGAAATATGGAGAATATCATGCCTCCAATGAGGGCATCTGCAGCTGGTATGAATTTGCCAAAGAGATATTTGCGGCAGCGGGGATGAATGAGGTAGAGGTAACACCAGTGTCAAGTGAAGAATTTCCAGCGAAGGCAAAACGTCCAAAAAACAGCCGTATGAGCAAAGAAGAGCTTGTTAAAAATGGATTTAACAAACTCCCCTCCTGGCAGGATGCGGTAAAACGGTATGTTCCGCTCGCAAAACAAATATTAAATAACTGACACGTTAGAACTGGCTCACCAGTGAGTGTATCAGAAACTTAGTATTTATTGTTTTAGTGACCGGTACAGGTCTCTGATGGTATGCTGCCTTTAGCAAAGTATTCTTTTATTCTGGTGGATGTGTGGGTTCCGTCTGTCACCAGCTTTCCACATTGGAGGCAAACGTAGGCGGAAACCACCGAATCCGGTTTCTCAAAGTCTGTTTTTTCATAACGCTTATTTATTTTTTCCATGATGGCTTTCCAGATCGTTTTATGATATGTGGTGTTATTTTGTTTTTCGCTGGCATCAAAACCGCCCCAGACTCCGGCAGTCAGGTAAGGTGTGTATCCCACAAACCAAAGATCTTTATTGTCGGTGGTGGTACCAGTTTTTCCTGCCAGCGGCATATCTATTTCCGAAAATTTCAGCGCTGTTCCGGTGCCGGCGTTGATCACATCCTTCATGGCATCCGTCAGAAGCCATGCTGTGGAATCCTTCATAACCTGCTTGCTGGTAGGTGTTGTGATGATGGTATTGGTCTTTTCTTCCGAAGTCTTTTTTTCTTTCTTTGGTAAATTTGACAACAAAACATTTCCGTTGTGGTCGATCACCTTTGTGTAGAAAGTGGGTTTGTTGTAAACACCGTTGTTGGCCACACAGGCGAAAGCGGAAGTTAATTCCAGATTGGATACTCCCTTGGTCAGTCCACCCAGAGCCATGGGAAGTGATATGTCAGTAAAAATTTTCCCGGACGGGTCGGTATAGCTGTCCACAAGAGAAGTGAATCCCAAGTTTAATAAATAATCATAGCCGATCTTTGGCGTGACCTGCTCCAGTGTCTTAACCGCAATTACATTCATAGAGTTAGCGATGGCCTTGCGGATCGTACTGGGACCACGGTATCCGGGATACCAGTTTTTCACAAGCCGTTTTGTGCCTGGATAGTAATATGGCTCGTCTACCTGGACCGTTGCAAGGTTCATGCCAGAGGTGTCCAGCGCCGGCAGGTAGGTAGAAAGGACTTTAAAAGTAGAACCCGGCTGCCTCAGAGATATGGTAGCGCGGTTCAGTGTCCGGCTGGCAGTCTTTTCCCCTCTGCCCCCGGCGATAGCTTTGACCTGACCGGTGTGCTGATCCATGACAACAAAAGAAGATTGGGGCTGAATTACATACTCGATCTTTTCTCCCTCTACATTTTTCCCTTTGCTCATCGCCTTTTTGTAGGTTTCTATATATTTTTTTGCACCTTTTCTATTCTTATAATATAGGCTGATACTCTTTTTTTTCTCTTTGGCAAACCAGTTTTTCATCGTACCGGCATTATAATTGCTGGCCTTTCCCTTGGAGTCTGTCACTGTGAGCTGGTAATTCAGCTGATAGGTGGAATCTGCTGGATAATAGGCATTGTTGTTCATAATCTTGTCGCAGATTTTCTGCATGGAAGAATCCTGGGTGGAGTGTATCGTCAGTCCGCCCCGGTAGAGGGCATTGTATGCCTGGGTTTCGGTATATCCCAGCTCTTCTTTCATGTCGGCTATTACCTGGTCGATCAGGGAATCGGTAAAATAGGATGTTGGACCAGAGAGAGCGGTGGTTTCCTTATTTACAGATTTGATCCGTGCATATACCTTATCTGCCATAGCTACATCGTATTCTGCAGAGGTGATGCGTCCCTGTTCCTTCATATAAGATAGAATCGTAGCGCGTTTCTTCGCATTTTTCTTAGGATGGGTGATCGGATTGTACCCGGAAGGGTTTTGGGTGATGCCAGCCAGAACAGCGGATTCGGAGATGGTCAGTTCCGAAACATCTTTATTAAAATACCGTTTTGAAGCCGCCTGTACCCCAAGAGTGTTCTGCCCAAGATTAATCGTATTCAGGTAATATTCCAGGATTTGGTTTTTAGTCAATTTGTTCTCCAGCTGTATCGCCAGATACTGCTCCTGGATTTTTCGCTCGATCTTTTGTACCAGTGTGTGTTCTTCACCGCCGCCAAAAACCTGGTTTTTTAGAAGCTGCTGGGTGAGAGTGCTGGCGCCCTGGCGGAATTCACCACCATTTGTCAAAGCGCTGTAAATAGCACGAAAGATACCTCTTAAGTCAATGCCGTCGTGGGTCCAGAAGCGCTCGTCCTCTATCGCCACGAAAGCATTCTGCAGATGGACAGGGATCTGATCCAGTGTGGCATATTCCCGGTTTGCTTCTCTTCCTACCAGTGTCTGAACCACTTTGCCTTTGGCGTTCAGGATCGTAGTAGCATATCCTTCCGGCACTACGTTGATGGATTCGATACTGGGGGCCGTCTCCATCAGTCCATTGATGATTCCGGCGAGCCCGCTGATTCCTGTGAAAGCACAGACCACCAGGAAGATCAGGATCAGTCTGGCAGCCAGTACTTTTAGCTTGTGTATGCGGTGTGTGGCGGGCGATTTGAGAGATCTCGCTTTCGCCAGCACACTTTTTCTGCTAAAATTCATAAGATGATCAAACCTTTCTATAGAGATCCAGCCAAAACATTGGACTGGGATAATTGACATGTTCTAAGGATAGTATACCAAAAACTCTTGCAAAGGAAAAGAAAAATTAGTAAACTAGTGATATTGATAATTTTTTAGGGGAAAGGACAGGTGCGATATGGAAGGATCCCTGAAAATTGTGACTGAGGGGGGCACTGGTGAGGTGGTAGAGAAAAAATCCCGTTTTATCGCCAGTGTTTTTCCCATACAGACAGAGGAGGAGGCGTTGGCTTATCTTTCTCAGGTGCGAAAAAAATATTATGATGCAAGACATAACTGCTTTGCCTATGTGGTGGGGGAAAAGAATGAGACGGAACGCTGCAGTGATGACGGGGAACCCTCTGGAACGGCAGGGAGGCCGATGATGGATGTTCTGATGGGACTGGGGCTGCACAATGTCCTTGTGGTGGTGACCCGGTATTTCGGGGGAACACTGCTGGGCACTGGCGGACTGGTGCGGGCATATTCGGCGGCTGTGAAAGCCGGACTGGAAAACTGCGTGATCCAGGAAAAGATCCGTGGCTGTGTAGTGCATTTTATGACAGATTATAATGGGCTGGGAAAGATCCAGCACATTGCAGCGGGGCTTGAGCTTCCGGAGAAAAATGCGGTATATGGGGAAAAGGTGGAGCTCACCTATCTGGTTCCCGCGCAGAAAGTAGACCAGCTGGAGCGGGAAGTGACGGAAAAGACTGGCGGCAGAACAGGGATAGACAGGGAGGAAGAGACATGGATCTACTGGAATACATGAATGAAAAAAATAAAGAAAAGGAATCCCCCCTTGCCTCCAGACTTCGCCCCAGAACACTGGACGAGGTGGTTGGACAGGAGCATATCATCGGGAAGGACAAGCTGCTTTACCGGGCGATCCAGGCGGATAAACTCAGTTCTATCCTTTTGTTCGGGCCGCCAGGGACAGGAAAGACGACGCTGGCCAAGGTGATCGCGGGGACCACAAAGGCTGAATTTCTTCAGATCAACGCCACCTCAGCCGGAAAGAAGGACATGGAAGAGGTGATTCGGAAGGCAAAGGAAAATGTCGGTATGTATGCCAGAAAAACCATTTTGTTTATTGATGAGATCCATCGATTTAATAAGGGGCAGCAGGACTATCTGCTACCCTTCGTAGAGGACGGGACGGTGGTCCTTATCGGTGCCACAACGGAAAATCCATATTTTGAGGTTAATGGGGCACTGATTTCCCGCTCGATCATTTTTGAACTTCATCCACTATCGGAGGAAAATATCCGGGATCTGATCTGCCGGGCGCTGGAAGACAAAGAACGGGGGCTGGGAAGTTATCAGGCAGAGATTAACAAGGATGCACTGGGGTTTCTTGCCGATATCAGCGGAGGCGATGCCAGAACCGCGCTGAATGCCATAGAGCTTGGCGTGTTGACCACGGAGCGAAGTAGTGACGGAAAGATTCATATTACTATGGAGGTGGCAGAAGAGTGCATACAGAAGCGGACACTGCGGTATGACAAGACCGGAGATAACCACTATGATACCATCTCGGCATTTATCAAGAGCATGCGGGGATCAGATCCGGATGCGGCGGTGTATTATCTGGCGCGAATGCTCTATGCCGGCGAGGATATCCGATTCATCGCCCGGAGGATTATGATCTGTGCTTCGGAAGATGTATCCAATGCCGATCCCCAGGCGCTGGTAGTGGCGACACAGGCAGCCCAGGCGGTGGAGAGGCTGGGAATGCCGGAAGCGCGGATCGTGCTGGCCCAGGCGGCAGCTTATGTGGCGTGTGCCCCGAAGAGCAATTCAGCGATTATGGCCATCGATGCCGCGATGGAATATGTAGCCTCCCATCCTAATTACCGCATTCCGTCCTATCTTCAGGATTCCCATTACAAGGGAGCGGCAAAGCTGGGACATGGGATCGGTTACAAATATGCCCACAGCTACGAGAATCATTATGTGGCCCAGCAGTATCTGCCGGATGAGGCAAAAGACGAGAAGTTTTATACGCTGTCTGATCAGGGGTATGAAAAAAGGTTAAAACAGCATTTAGCGAATATAAAAGGCGGAAAGGAAGCACTGGAACATGAATGAAAAGAAAAAAGAACAGGAAGCACCGAATAGCTCGTATCCCAGAGGAGTCCGTATCATTGCCATTGCAGGTGTGGTACTTCTGGTGCTGCTCTATATTGTTACACTGATTGCAGCGCTGACGACGTCGCCCACATCCGGGGGATTGTTCAAAGCATGTCTTGGGGCATCGATCTTGATCCCCATTATGCTGTGGTTATATATACGGTTTGCGAAACTTTTGGGAGGAAAGAGAGACAAATGAAGGGATTTACAGTTAAGGCTCAGGAAGGGAAGGCGCGTAGTGGAGTGATGAAAACGCCCCACGGTGATATCCTGACGCCGGTATTTATGAATGTGGGGACGGCGGCTGCTATCAAAGGGGCAGTGTCCACAGTGGATCTAAAGGAGATCGGCACCCAGGTGGAGCTGTCCAACACCTATCATCTTCATGTGAGACCAGGAGATGATGTGGTGAAGAAAATGGGAGGACTTCACCGGTTTATGAACTGGGATCGACCGATTCTGACGGACTCTGGTGGTTTTCAGGTGTTTTCCCTGGCGGGGCTGCGAAAGATCAAAGAAGAGGGGGTTTATTTTAATTCCCATATTGATGGAAGAAAGATATTTATGGGACCGGAGGAAAGCATGCAGATCCAGTCCAATCTTGCGTCCACCATTGCCATGGCATTTGATGAATGTCCGCCCCATCCTGCGACCAGAGATTATATGGAGGCTTCTGTGGCGAGGACTTCCAGGTGGCTGGAACGCTGTAAAAAAGAGATGGAGCGGTTGAATGCCAGAGAGAACACACTGAACAAAGAGCAGCTGCTCTTTGGTATCAATCAGGGCGGGACATTTGAGGACATCCGTATCCGGCATGCCCAGCAGATTGGAGAGTTGGATCTGGACGGTTATGCAGTAGGCGGTCTGGCAGTGGGAGAAAGCCATGAGGAGATGTACCGCATATTGGATGAGGTTGTGCCTGCGCTTCCCCAGGATAAGCCGGTGTATCTGATGGGAGTGGGGACGCCGGAAAATATACTGGAGGGCGTGGAAAGAGGTGTGGATTTCTTTGACTGCGTGTACCCTGCAAGAAATGGCCGGCACGGTCATGCTTATACCAATCTGGGAAAAATGAATCTCATGAATAAGAGGTTTGAACTGGATGAGCGCCCTGTCGAAGAAGGGTGCCAGTGTCCGGCGTGCCGCCATTATTCCAGAAGCTACATCCGGCATCTTCTGAAGGCAAAAGAAATGCTGGGACTTCGATTATTAGTCTTGCATAATCTGTATTTTTATAATACAATGATGAATGAGGTTCGCGAAGCGATAGAGAATAGCCGTTTTGCAGAATATAAGAAGAAAAAGATAGATTTAATGAGATCCGAAGGATATTAAATCTGAGCATTATTCAGGAGGTACAAAAATGGAGACGTATTACATGCTTTTTGTATGGGTGGTTATCATCGCAGTATTTTATTTCTTGATGATACGTCCGCAGAGAAAAAAAGAGAAGGAGCACGAAGCGATGGTATCCGCTGTGGCAGTTGGTGACAGCATTCTTACCACCAGCGGGTTCTATGGTGTTGTCATTGACATGACCGACGATGTTGTGATCGTTGAGTTTGGGAGCAACAAAAACTGCCGTATTCCGATGAAAAAGGAAGCAATTGTAGAGGTAGAAAAGGCAGAGTAAAAAACTTATCCAAATCATTACCAATTCAAAACAGGACTTCATGATCTTTCACTGCTGGTGTAACGGTTTCGTTTTTGCAGTGGCAGAATATGGAGTTCTTTTTTGTTGATTTGATCTTTGCAATTGGGTAATAATGTATCAAAAATGCTGTCAAATTTTAAGAAACATTTACATATTGTGTTGCTTTTAACTGTTGTATTGTAGTATAATATAATAGGAGATTCGTTTTTTTACAAGTGATTTTTTGATCTATATGGATGAAATACTAAAGGGGGGAAATGACATGCGAAGAGGGGTAAAGTTTGTGCTGTGCATGGTTGCAGCATGCGGTATACTATGTTCTTGTCATAAGGGAGAGCCGAAAGAAAAGGTGTCGTTAAAATTATGGGGACCGGAGGGGAACCAGGAATTATTGAGAGCCATGTCGGATGAATTTTGCGAAAATTACAAAGACCAGGCGGAGATCGATATACATATTGGAGTAGAAGATGAAAATGATTTTAAAGGAGATTATCTAAAAAATGTAGAGGGAAGTGCAGATGTTTTTTCCTTTGTGGATGATCAGCTCTATGAGCTGGTTTCCCATAAATCACTTCTGCCGATTACCTTTGGAACGGATAAGGTGATCTCGGAAAGCGGTGGAGAGGATTCACCGGCGGTTCAGAGTGCGATGTGTGAAAGACAGCTCTATGCATGTCCGAAGACCGCGTCCAATGGGTATTTTTTGTATTATAACAGTGAGTATTTTAGTGAAAAAGATATAAAGAGCTTTGACCGGATACTGGAAGTGGCAGAGAAAGCCGGAAAAAAAATATATATGGACTGGTCCAGCGGCTGGTATATTTATTCTTTCTTTGGCGGCGCGGGATTTGAGCTGAAGCTGAATTCTGACAGAGTTACAAATCAGTGCAACTGGAATAAAAAAAGCGGCAAGTATGCGGGGACAGATGTGGCGGAGGCGATGCTTCGGATCTCTTCCAGCGAAGCATTTTTCAGCGGCAATAACGATGAGTTCAGAGAGGGAGTAGAAAAGGGAGAGATCATTGCCGGTGTAAGCGGAACCTGGAATGTAGATGTTGTGAGTAAAACCTATGGAAAACACTATGCAGCGGCGAAGCTGCCCACCTATACGATTCAGGGAGACCAGGTACAGATGGCAAGCTTTTCTGGTTATAAACTTATGGGGGTAAATGCGACGACGAAACAACCAGAGTGGGCACAGAAGCTGGCGATCTGGCTGACGAATGAGCAGAATCAGAAACGGTTTTATGAAGTGACCGGTGAAGGGCCAGCAAATATCAAAGCAGCACAGTCAGAAAGTGTGCAGAAGTCTCCGGCGTTAAAGGCACTTCTGGAACAGAGAGAATTTAGTATTGTTCAAAATGTAGGGGGAAATTTCTGGGATGCTTCTACGGCATTTGGTATGATCATGATTTCAGGAAATAAAGATAATCTGGCACTCCAGGATGTTTTGGATGATCTTGTGGAGGAGACTGAGGCTCCGCCTAAAGAGAATTAGTATTACGAAAATTCGTTGTACTAGACGGTGAACCAGGGAAGTAAGGAGGTGCGTGTAGAGTGAGGGGGATTACAAAACGTATCTTTTTTGCCGTCATAATTGCGGCTATCATAAGTTTTGGGTGCTTTTTTGTCGTTCTAATGGATATGGAGGATATCACCAATAGATATAACAACTTGATTGACGGTTATATTGAAAACCGGAGGATATTATCGGAGATCAATCAGCGCATGTACCAAATCCAGGCACAGGTGGCAAGTCATGTTGTAAATACGGATGAGAGCAGGAATGAGATCTATGAAAAGCGGGTTGAGGAACTTGACAAAGAGATCCGTGATCTGTTCCGGCGTTTTGAATCCAGACTTACCAATACAGAGGAAAAAGATCTGTTTCGGCAGGTTACAAAGAGTTATAACGGCTTTGATACCCAGATCGACATTGCGTTAAAGTTTAGCCGTGACGGTGCTTTTAAGTCAGCGGAATATTATGTCTGCACGGTGATGGAAGAACATTTAGAGAAAGCAAACGATGCCTTTAATAAGTATTATGAGCGTACCAAAAAAGTGGTGGATGCGGCAAAGGGGGATATGGAGGAAGAACTGACTCAGATCAAAATCTGGCGCAATGGAGCGATCAGTATCATTGTGATAGTCCTTATAAACTGCCTTGTTATCGTCTACCGGAGCGGCAGAAAAATTGTTAACCGCCAGCTTATGGAGAGTTATGAAAACAATCAGCGGATCATGGATATGCAGTACAAGACCATTGTTGGCATGGCCAATCTCATTGAGAGCCGGGATGGAGAGACCGGGGAGCATGTGAAACGGACCAGCGCCTATGCGGAGATGATCGCAGAGGAGCTCTCTCAGGAAGTTCCTTATAAAGAAGTGATTAACGCAGTTTACATGGAGAATTTGTGGAAAGCAGCGCCGCTTCATGACATTGGAAAGATTAAAATATCGGATACCATTCTTCAAAAACCTGGAAAGCTGACGGACGAGGAATTTGAGCGGATGAAAATGCATGCATCCGAGGGTGGAAAGATCATTGATGTTACGATGGGGGCCATTGATGACAGGGATTATCTGGATATGGCTCATCAGGTAGCGAGATACCATCATGAAAAATGGGATGGATCGGGGTATCCGGATGGGCTCAGAGGAGAGGAAATTCCGCTATGTGCCAGGATTATGGCGGTGGCAGATGTGTTCGATGCCCTGGTCTCCAAGCGATGCTATAAGAAGGCTATGTCTGTAGAGAAGGCATATAGTATCATACAGGAGTCCAGTGGCAGTCATTTTGATCCTGTTGTAGCTGAGGCATTTATAAGGATCCGACCTAGAGTAGAGGCATATCTGCGGAATGAAAATGGAGAAGAGATTAGATTTTAATATTCATTTAGGAGAAGCTCATGATCTATACTGTTACCCTGAATCCTTCTTTGGATTACATAGTTACTGTTCCTGATTTTGCCACGGGGGCCACGAACCGCGTTCAAGAGGAATATGTACTGCCTGGAGGAAAGGGAATCAATGTTTCTTTGGTGCTGAACAAGCTGGGAGTGGAAAATACGGCATATGGATTCCGGGCTGGGTTTGTGGGAGAAGAGATTCAGCGGCGGCTGGAAGCACTGCATTGTACTGTTGATTTTATTGAGCTTGCCAGTGGTACCAGCCGGATCAATATCAAGTTAAAGAATTACGAGGGAACAGAGATAAACGGCATGGGACCTAAAGTCAGTTCTGGGGAGTGGGAGCAGCTTTTAGAAAAACTAGACAGGCTTTTGGCGGGAGATACGCTGGTTCTGGCAGGCAGTATTCCCGTTTCCCTTTCTAATGATATCTACAGGGAGATCATGGACATGCTGGCGGGAAAGGACATCGATGTAGTGGTGGATGCCTCGGGGGCTGCATTGGCAGGTGCCCTGGAGGCACATCCTTTTCTGATCAAGCCAAACCGGGATGAGCTGGGGCAGATCTTTGGCAAAAGGCTGACAGCCAGGAATGATATTCTGGAGTGTGCCGGAAAACTTCAGCGCAGAGGTGCCAGAAATGTACTGGTGTCCCTGGCGGGAGATGGAGCTGTTCTTTTGGCTGAGGATGGAAGCGTCTATGAGTCACCGGCACCGAAGGGGGAGCTTGTCAATGGTGTGGGTGCCGGGGATTCTATGGTAGCTGGTTTTCTTGCGGGATGGCAAAAGAGCAGAGATTTTTCCTATGCTTTTCGGATGGCGGTGGCAGCCGGCAGTGCCAGCGCATTTTCAGACCATTTGGCAGAGGCAGATGAGATAGCGGGTTTGATGGGAGAGATCGAAGTGGCAGAGAAATCTGGATTTTTTTACTAATTTTTTTGTAACAGTTTCCGATATATATAATACAAAGCCATAGTGACTAAGGACAGTGTGTTTTCAATGGATTGAAAAAGATTGATTGGAAAGCGCTGTCCTTTTTCCGTTTATGGAAATGTACAGAAAGAAGTTAAATGTAATTTGAAAGAGGGAGGAGCACAATGCAAAATTCGATATTGGCTGAATATGCGGCGCACAATAGAAGCATTGAGATCAGAAAAAAAGAGACTGGAAATGAGAAGGCTCTGGACAGGCCAGATGGATTCAAAGCGCAGATCAGAGCGGCAGCAGCAAAAAAGGATCCGAAAGAGATGACACTGGAGGAATACCGGGAATACATTCAGGAAAAGATCAGAAAGATGTTTCCTTTTTTGCCAGAATACTCTATGCTGCTTTCGGTAGATTTCAGTGATCTTGCCCTGGTGGAGATGAAAAGCGATCCAGATTGCGAGAAAATGGTTCTGGAGAGTATGCGCTATGAGGTGTTAAGGGAAAAGAGCGATGTGGGGGCGCAGCTGGAGTTCAGTATACAGCGAGCCAGAGAGCGTCGGAAGGAACGAAAAGATCAAATGATGAAGATTCTGTTAAGAAAGAAAAAAATGGAGATCTATTACGAGAAACGGGCATTGCACAGAGAGGCTTACACAGAATTCCTGGAGACTGGAAAACGATATGTAGGGCCGTGCCCGGCGGCAGAATTTTTTGCCCTTGGCCAGATGGGAGGAGGAAACATTATATTTTAAGCTTTTATTAATAGCAGCAAAAAATCAGGCGGCGCGGGTTTGAATTCTTCTCAAACCTAAGCCGCCTGTGTCAGACAGGACGAAACATAATTAAAATCCGGCAGGCAAATGCAAATACCAGGAAAACCGGCTTTATCATGGCGCTTTGGGAGAGTTTCTGCGGATGATACCACAGGCGATCTTTTCTCCGGAGTTTCCGGAAGGCTGGCTGTGAAAATCATCTGCCATAGAATGAAGAATGACCACTCTTCCAAGAATTTCTTTTATTGTGAATTTTGTGAGAATGACAGCGCTCCATGCCATGCCCTCATTCACAAAGACAGGCGGAAGATCGCCGGCATGGTTTGGGTGCGGACAGTTATGGGGATTAAAATGGCTGCCCGCATCGGCAAAGGGATCTTCTCTATTGCCACTGCAGGAGCGGCCTTCGTGGATATGCAGCCCCAGAACCGGATACTGGCAGTAGCCGTTTCGGTATGGGATCCCGGTAAGGGAGGTGGAAACCAGAACAGCATTTCCAATATCATAAAAGGCGACTCTTCCTCTCAGATTTTTTGCCTTTTTAGAGCCTGTGATGCTGGCAGTTGCCTGAGGAGATGCCTGCTGAAGGATTTTTCCAATATACTTACAGTCGTACATGTTATTCCTCTGTTTTGTCTTTTATTCATATAATATGTAATTATTTGTCATGCGTGAAGGGAAAAAATGCTATGCAGGTGAGAAAACCACTGCATAGCATTTTTAAATCTACCGTATTGTTTGATGATTAGCCGACAGTAATCGGTATCTGTGGCATGTATGGCACTAAACTGTCCGCATCCCACAGGAATACAGAAGACTGGTGTATGTCGTTATTCCACTGGGCTGGGATGGAAAGTGTTTTGTACTCGTTTGCTCCCAGTTCGATGATTTGTTCTGACAGATCTATCATAGCTCCAGAGGAATCATAGGCCGTCCAGACTGCCCGGATTTTCTTATTTTGGCCGTTGTTTGACAGGTAAATTCCAATGTGACCTCTTTCCAATCCGGCATATGCCATAAATGCTTCTTCCACATCCGATGATCCGGTGGAGTTTGCAGAAACATGAATAATGATCTCGTTGGACACAGCAGTTCCGTCGGGTGAGGTGGCAGATATTTTCAGCATCCGGCCCTTTGCACTTTCCGGCACCGTGAATTTTCCCTCAGGGGAAACGTTGACGTCCTCTAGTTTCTGGTTATTGATGGCATCTGTTACATGCCAGGAAAGGGTGCCAGCCTCTCCAGAAAGGGAAGTATAGTCTGCTGTAAATTCGAGACTGTCGCCGGCATAAACTCTCTGATCCGTATTGGCTGAAGTGGAAATGCGGATCTGATCGCCCAGGGTAAATTCTGCAGTTACAGATTCGTTTTTATTCACTTCAAGCAGAATGTAAGCTTTATCCTGTGGAGTATAACGAATCACCTGTTTTACTCCATTTATCTTTGCTTCATTCCAGGAAGGACCGCAGGAAAGGGCGATTTTGTTATGTTCCTGGTCGGATGTTACGGTGACAGAAACCTTTTTGGCAGCAATATCCCAGGAAATGTTGTTTACCTCTGCGTTGCATCTGGCTCTCAGACCGGTGATGCTCCCGCTTCCCATAGAATCTAACAGTGCAGGGAGAACTTCCATCTCTCCGGTGTTTGAGTAGAGCAGGGATTCGTTGACAGCTCCCATGATTCCAAAGGCAGAATCGGTACAATAGGTGGAACTGTGGTTGTCATTGTGAGAGGTCATCATGGAACTGTACTGATAATTGCTCGTCATCAGATACCGCAGTACAGAATCCAGACTTTCCGAATCCTTCAAACGTGCGGCAACCAGTGCTTTATGGGTAGGACCATGGGATTCAGAAGCCTCTTTTCCGCCATATGCCGCGGAGCGGAAAGCCATCGCTTTTAGTATACCGTCACGCAGATTGTCGTCTGTCTGGGACTCGTAGCCGGGCCACGCCGGGTAGGCATGGCTGACGTGCCTGTGACGGTGCTTTTCACCGAGGTTTTCCGTTGCCCATTCTTTCAGCTCTCCTGTGTCGGCGTATAAATATTCTGGAATTCTGCTCTCAAAGGTATTCCATCTCATTAACTTGTCAGCCGCATCTGAAGGTTTCACCACATCCAGAATCGCTCTTGCCATAAATAAGGTATCGTGTGTGGCTGATATATCCATTGTCGTATTGTAGGTCAGGGCATAGATGGAATTGTCAGCGGCTCCCTCTGGGGAGTTTTCCGGGGAATATCCTGGTGAGTAGAGGTATTTTGCGGCTGTGTCACCGGCAGCGACAGCCTCAGACAATGTGGTTCCGTCATCGAGATGAATATTTCCGCTTCCGTCTGTATAATAGCGCTCGTCTACATACTGAAGCCAGAAGTTCATCGTCTTGTCAAGCATCGGATACAGTATGTCCTCCACCAGCTTCATTTTCCCTGTACTGCGGATCCGCGCTACATCTTCGTCTGACCAGTCCAGTACGTGCTGATTCCTCTCCAGGTCGATATCCTTGCCCAGCGGAATCTCCTGGTCTCCATAGCACTGCCAGTATTCAAAGATCGGGATAATGAGCCAGTCTGTAATACCGTTTACATAGAGATGGGGATACCCGTCGATAAAGTGGTAGCTTCCGGCCTGACCGGTTCCGTCTACACGGGGAGGTGCTTTGATTGCATCGGTCATTCCGTAGACGTTTTGTGCATCCGTCTCCCAGTCTGCTACCATACGGACGATGAAATTGATGTATCCCTCACTGGCACCCACCATATTTCCTGTGTTCATTCCGGAGACCTGAAGGTTCGTGTTGGCATCCAGTGTAAAGTCTCCGCTCCAGTCCGGCTTCCAGGCACCTGTCCAGATGGCACCGAGTCTGGTTGTATGGTATCCGCTGGCGCAGATCAGTCCAAAGCGGCCATTGTTGTAGATCCTCTCCAGAAATGCTTTGTTTATCTCTGACTTATTGGCATTCTGCTTGCTGATCAGCTCTTTATTTGTCAGCTTCCGGTCGGCTTTTTCGTCCTCCGTCTGGCAAAGGCTGATGCGGACGTTGTCAAACATTCCACCGTGGATCTTTGCATGAGGATCCAGTAATTTTTTATAGGATTCTTCTGTGCTTTTTACTTCGTATTTTGCTGTGACAGCATCGATTTCGCTGACCAGGCGGTCATAGAGCTGTTCTTTCACGTCCTGTACCGTATTGCAGCCGTCGTCCTGGCGGTCTACCTTCGTGATCAGCATAACGGATTTTGTACCAGTGATGGTGATTTTTGGATCGTTGGCATTGGAGATCGTGCCGGAGCCAAATCCGTTCATATTGGTAAGCGTGCGTTTATCTGCCTGATAATCGATGGTTCCGTCTGTGACAATTCTTGTTGCAGAACCCCAGCCGCCATTGGAAAACAGTGTCTTTGTGCGGTTCTTAGAACCCTTTCGGTACTGGTCTGGGTACTTGCCCACCATACCCATGGTATAGCCATTATCGTCCTGAGTGACGATGTAATCCGAGTCGGGCCTTGGATTTACCGATCCCTGGTTTCTCATTTCCACCATATGGTCTATGCTCAGTGTGATATCCAGATCCTGATTGTCTGGTGCCTCGATATAGGTAACGATCACGTCGTCACTGCGGGAGGCGAAGGAACGGCGGTTCCACTCATTTCCTTCCGCATCCTTCCACTGAGCGCCCACTTCACCTGTCTCATAGTTAGTGTAGCGGTTATAGTTTTCCTTGTTTGCCTCTGTGAAGCTGTTGTTTTTGATACGGTACTGGCTCGCTGGCTGATAGGGGCGGGACCAGGTGGTTCCCCAGGAAGTTCCAAACACGCTGGATGCGTATTTATTTACCGCGTTGGTCCAGGGGAAATCGCTTGTGTTGGTGCGGGTGACGGCGCCTTTTCTCTGGCTGTCAAGAATATCACTGATATTAGGTGTCTCATAGATATCTGTCCCATCGGTAACGATTTTAGTGTTGTTGAAAATAAATACATCTTCATTGGGATCACAACTCTCAATAAATGCGATCTCACCGTTGGCGGTCACAGAGCCTTCCCGCCAGGAATCCCTTTTGGTACTCTTTTCAATGGTTGCATATGTACTTTCGTTGAAGCCCAGTGCGTCCCCCAGGCCATATTTCCAGTCGGGCGCTTCTGCGCGGGCGCCCATCAATGGCACCATAGAGGCGGTCACAAGAGAAAAAGCACCCAGAACTGCACCCCCTAAAATAAGTTTTGTTATTCGTTTCATACAATCCTCCATTCCGAATTCAATGATCCATTAGCGGACTTTTACTTTAACGATTTTGGAGTATTTACCAGCTGTTTTCTTCTTCCCATTAAGCTGATATGCTCTCACCTTAATGTAATACACTTTACCGCGTTTCATCTTTTTCAGTGTTGCTTTTTTCTTTGATGCGCCTTTTACGGTCAGCTTCACTTTATACTTTCCTTTTTTCTTTGTTGCCACACTGATCTGATAGCCTTTGGCGCCCTTCACCTTTTTCCATGAGACCTTTACTTTTTTCCGTCCGGAAGGTTTTGCTTTGACGCCTTTTGGCGCAGCCAGGACTTTTTTCTTTGTTGTAACAGGTTTTCCCGTAACCGGCGGATTGGTTGTGTTTCCATTGGGGCCTGCTGTCTGCCCCGGAGCCGGTTCATCCTCAGGAATAAAGCGGAACTGGTTTGTCGTCTGCCCGTTCTCCGATGTGATAACCAGGGTATATACTCCTGGAACCAGTTGTTTTTTTACCTTAAAGTGAAAAGATAATGTGCCATTCACTGTGTACTGGTTCATGTATACAATCGAAGATTTGTTGGTTGTCAGGTCATTGTAGGCGCCTGTTGCTCCCGGTGCGTAACAAATGACAGATATTTCCTTTCCCTTTAATTCTGCATCCGAAACGGTAACTGCCACAGTTCCATCTGACTGGCTGGGAGTTATCGTTACAGCGATGTTGCCTGCCTGAATACTTCTGGAACACAATAGCGGCATTCCAGCCAGAAGCAGCAGAGCTAAAAGAGCCCATCCCATTTTTCGTTGCATAAGCGATCTTCCTCCTTGTAAAATATGATAGATAATATAATTTTAACAAAATTTTAATGGAACATCAATGATGTATCTTGAGCTTTTTAGTGATTTATTATCATCAAAGGCACCATTTAAACCTTGTTCAAATTGGTGCCTTTGCAAGTGAAATATATCTAAAACATTAAATATAATTTAATTTTGACCATAGCCATCCGGATTCATGCTCTGCCAGCGCCAGGAATCGGCGCACATGTCATCCACACTATATTTTGCTTCCCAACCCAGCTCTTTTTTTGCTTTGCTGCACTCTGAATACGAGGCGTCCACATCACCAGCTCGTCTTGGTTTGATCTCGTAGGGAATGCTGTGGCCGCAGGCTTTTTCATAGGCATGGACGATGTCTAGAACACTATATCCTTTTCCGGTTCCCAGATTGTAGGTCCGAACCTCTGATTTTTCAGAAAACTTCCTGACTGCCTTTACATGTCCAGCTGCGAGATCCATCACGTGGATATAATCTCTGACACCCGTTCCGTCATGGGTATTGTAATCGTCTCCAAAGACGCTCAGATAATCTCGTTTTCCGATGGCAACCTGGGCTACATAAGGTACAAGATTATTTGGAATTCCCTTTGGATCCTCGCCGATAAGACCACTTTCGTGGGCACCGATAGGGTTAAAGTAACGGAGAAGAATGACATTCCATTCCGGATCAGAGGTATGAAGGTCAGTCAGGATCTGCTCAATCATCCATTTGGTCCATCCATAAGGATTAGTGGGAGATCCCTTCGGGCATTCCTCGGTAATGGGAATAAATGCTGGCTCTCCATAGACAGTGGCAGATGAGCTAAAAATGATATTTTTCACCTTATGATTTTTCATACAGTCCACCAGATTTAAAGTTCCAGTCAGGTTGTTGTGATAGTATTGTATGGGCTTCTCCACGGATTCCCCAACTGCTTTTAGTCCGGCAAAATGAATTACTGCATCCGGTCTTTCCTTTGCAAAGACAGAGTCCAAAGAAGCTTTGTCTAAAAGATCTACTTTATAAAAAACGGGTTTTTTGTTTGTGATAGTTTCGATACGTTCTACTGCTTTGCTGCTGGAGTTGTACAGATTGTCCACAATGACGGTCTCATATCCGTTGTTCAGCAGTTCGACGCTGGTGTGGCTGCCGATATATCCGGCACCTCCTGTTACTAATATCTTCATATAAATCCTCATTTCTGCGCGGAACTTCAGTTCCGTGGCTTTTATTGCGCATAAAGCAACTTTGTGTCAAGCCATGCTATGGCTTGACACAAATTGCCGTGCAAAAAATTTATTTTTCGCACTAGCTTCTCCATTCTGGTTTAGCTCCAGGATTCAAATTCGTGCTACTGGGCTGGTGTTCTAGTGATAATGTTAGTATACACCATAACCAAGTTCAGATTCATGCCATTGAGCCTGGGAGTAGTCAAGCGGGATCCGTTAATTTTTGTGCACCATTGCCGATCTCGACTTCATAAAACTCCGGCTGGAGGCCAAAAGCTTCCTGGTAGACAGCGGTCAGCTTGCTTTTAAACAAATTACGGTTTCGTTTTTTTACCAGACTTACGGTGCAGCCGCCAAATCCGCCTCCAGTCATGCGGCTTCCGATCACACCGGGCAATTCCCAGGCTGTCTTTACAAGAAGATCCACTTCATTACAGGAAGCTTCAAAATCATCCCTCAGGGAGAGATGGGATTTATTCATCAGTCGTCCGAATTCCTGTATGTCGTCGGCCCGGAGTGCATCCAGGGCATGTACGGTGCGTCGGTTTTCAGAGACGGCATGCTTTACTCTTTTTTGAAGCGTCTCATCTGAAATCAATATTTTGTATCGTTCAAACTGTTCATTATTCAGATCGCCAAGACTATTGATATCGATCATTTTCTGTAACAGATTAAGACCTTTTTCACATTCTTTGCGGCGGTCATTGTAGGCAGAGGAAACCAGGCTGTGTTTTACTTTGCTGTTTGTGATCAGAATGGAAATGTTTTTCAGTGAAACCGGCACATGTTCATATGCCAGTGTGTTGGTGTCCAGAAAAATCGCATGTCCTTCCTTTCCCATAGCAGAGGTAAATTGATCCATGATACCACAATTCATGCCGTTAAAATGATTTTCTGAATACTGGCCCATCAGAGCAATTTCTTCCATGGAAACATCTTCAAGGTCAAATAGATCTTTTAGAACCAATCCGGTCACTACTTCGATGGCAGCAGAAGAAGATAAGCCTGCGCCGCCAGGAATGTCACCGTAGAAAAAGATATCCATGCCATTCGTTATAGGATACCCTTTTTTGGCGAAGGTCCAAATAATCCCTTTGGGATAATTGGTCCACTCTGCTTCCGTCGAGTATTCGATATCATCCAGCGAAGAATTAAATACTCCTCTTGATCTGAAATTTTCCGAATATAGTTTCAAAAGGCGGTCCGGTCTTCTGCGGGCCAGAGCATAAGTTCCCAGCGTCAGGGCGCAGGGAAATACATGTCCGCCGTTGTAATCCGTGTGGTCTCCGATAAGATTGACTCGCCCTGGTGCAAAGTAAATACAGGGTTCATCTCCCTCTCCGAATATTTCTGCAAATTTCATCTTTAAGTCTTGTATTTTCATGGGAATCCTCCATCTCCGCCCCATTCAAAACAACGATCACGGGCAGTCATTTGTGGTAGCTTGACGCGCTGGTTCTTAAGAGGTGCACGCTTCTCAGCAGTACCTTTTTACATTGCTGATTTTATTATATCGAATCTTGGGTAAAAAAGCTACAGCTATTTCAATTTGTTGTTAATGTAAATATTTTGAAAAACAGGATAGCCCCATCTTTGACACTGTCAAACTTCTGCCCAAGTAATAGTAGACTTTTCCTTTAAAAAATAGTATAATAATATGGACTGCATTACATTATAAGATGAAAGGCTGGTGTTTATTATGTATACAAATTCTACTCCATCAAAGAATTCTGATTTTACTATGATGGAAGATTCAGAATATATGAAAGAACAACATCAGGAAATTCTTCTTGGGAAGGAAGAAGGGCTGGATGTTTCCCTTTATTCTAACCCGGAGCTCAACTGGCTTCAGATGGAGCAGATACGGATGGGGATCAAAGACAAGGTAGATGTCTCCCTATACGCGGACCCTTCCTATAGTTACGAAACCATGAAGCAGATCCGGCTGTCCCACTATTCCTCCAACGATCTTACCGGGTATCTGGAAAGAGGATTTGTTGATGATGAGCTGGAACAGATCCGGCTTGCACTGGAAGATGGACTTCCTATTGATACATGGTTGACCGATGATATGTATGTGCAGCAGATTTATGAGATTCGAATTGGTTTGTATGAGGAGCTGGATGTCTCCGTCTATGCGAATTCCCAGTATAATTGGATGCAGATGCGAGAGATTCGTCTGGGGTTGGAGAAAAAGTTAAAAGTTTCATTGTACACAAATCCTTTGTTCAGCCACTGGCAGATGAAGGAGATTCGTCTGGGTCTGGAGGCGGGACTGGATGTCACGTCTTATGCGAAATTGATTTTTTCCGGTACAGATATGAAGAAAAAACGTGAAAAGCTTTTAAAGGACAAGACAAAGAAGCCAGAGTACGATGAAAAACTTGGGATTGATATAAAATCTTTGACGAAAAAAGAATTCAGTATTTTTGTAGAGGATGATGGAACGAAAGCATTTGCGTTTATTCCCTGGTTTCCTGGTAATATGGTCAAAGAAGAAGATATATATGAGGCGCTGGAAAAAAGAGGAATTGTAATTGGCATCAAAGATGAGGCCATCACTGAGATGATCAAGAAAAGAAGAATGAATGAGAAAGTATTGATCGCCGAAGGAACGCCTGCTGAAACAGGAAAAAATGGCTGGTTTGAATTCTTTGTCCGGCTGGATCTTCCCCGTATCCCGGCGCCGCTGCCAGATGGAGGGGTGGACTATGTAAATATAGAAGCCTTCGAGATGGTGGAAGAAGGCGAAAAAATTGCTGTGTATCATCCTGCCCAGAAGGGAAAGGATGGTCAGAACGTTTTTGGTGAAGTGCTTCATGCTAACAAAGGACTTGAAAAAAAGCCATTAAAAGGAGTAGGCTTTACCATTGCTCCCGACGGAGTGACATATGTCTCCAAATTAAATGGCAAACTGGAATACGTAAATGGACGGATTATTATCTCCAACATGGTTATTGTACGTGAAGATGTAACGGCAGTGACAGGAAAATTAGAGGTTGACGGTTCAGTATATGTAATAGGGAGTGTTTATTCAGGTGGTTATATTCAGGCGACAGGAGACATTATCGTTGAGTACAATGTAGAGACAGCCAGGCTGATCGCCGGCGGTAATGTAATGATTAAGAGAGGAAGCTGTTCCAAACATGACTGTTTTATCGAAGCAGGAGGAGAAGTTTCCGGTAGTTTCTTTGAATCGGCTAATATCGATGCAGGCGGTAATGTGAAGGCAAATTACATTATGAACAGCGATATTAATACCATGGGTAAGGCAATCATTTCCGGCAGTAAGGGAATGCTTCTTGGCGGTAAGGTCTGTGCGGTACGAGGGGTGGATACTTACAATCTCGGAAACAGCTCTCATATTAAAACGTATCTGGAAGTGGGAAGAAATGAACTTTATGACAAGCAGCAGATCAGATTTGCACAAAAAAGAGAGCAGATTCTGGATGAATTATCCATGCTGGAAGAAAAATGGAATAAGATTCTGCAGGCACTTCCCCCGGATAAGGAACAGGCAGTGGAAATTATCAAAAAACTGAATGCTACGATTGTAGCCAAGGACCATGAACTGGCTGATCTGGATGCGGAGGTATCCAAACTTGCCAATCTGACCGATCAGGATATGAAAGCCATCTATGTCAGAGGAAATGCTTATGAGGGAAGCATGATTGAGATAAACAAGTTCAAATATATGCTGCCCTCCCAGATGAGCAGAATTATTTTTAAGTTGAGGAATAACAATGTTGTAATGGTTAAATTCTAATTTTTAAAGGAAAGTATGGGTAGAAATATGGCACGTGATACAATTTTAATTCTTGAGGATGACGACGCCAGCCGCGCGAAGCTGGTAGAGATGTTCCAGAATGAATACAAGATTCTGGAAGTCACGAATGAAAAAGATGGAATTGACATATTAAAAAAGCATGTTTCATCGCTGGCTCTTGTTCTGGTGAACCTTATGATTCCGGTAAGGGACAATTTCCAGGTGCTGGAGCGGCTGAGTGAGAGGAAATTTCCGAACCGGATCCCTTTTATCATGATCACCAGTGAGGAAACGGCTGAATATGAAAAAAAGGCCTATGAATATGGTATCATAAGTTATATCAAAAAGCCGATCCATCCTGAGATCGTAAAACAGCTGGTAGATAATGTGATCCAGGTATTCCAGTATAAAACGCAGCTGGAGGTTACTGTGAAAAGTCAGACGGAAAAGCTGAAAAAGCAAAATTCCATGCTGAAGGTGATGGCAGAGAAGCAAAAGCATACAAATGAGGTTCTGATTGAGTCATTAAGTAATATCGTAGAGTTTAGAAACCTGGAATCAGAACAGCATATTAAAAGGATCCGTCAGTTTTCAGTCTGCCTGGGAAATAGCATGATGAAGCTGTTTCCGGAATATGGGCTTACAGATGAAAAGATAGATGTGATTGGGTGGGCATCTTCACTGCATGATATCGGGAAAATTGTTATTCCGGATCATATCATATTAAAGCCTGGTAAATTAACCGAGGATGAATATGAGATCATAAAATTCCACACGACGAAAGGTGCGGAAATCATAGAAAAAGTAATTCATATAGACAGTAAAGCATTTTGCGATTGTGCCTATGATATAGCCAGACATCATCATGAGAAATATGATGGCAATGGTTATCCTGACGGCTTGAAGGGAGAAGAGATCAGCATCGCGGCGCAGATCGTATCTCTCGTGGACGTATATGATGCCCTCAGCTCCAGACGAGTGTACAAAGCGGCATATAAGACAGATAAGGTGTACCAGATGATCATAAATGGACAGAGCGGTACTTTTTCCTCTAAGCTCTTAAAAGCTTTTGCGGAGGTAAGAAAGCAGTTTGAAGTGATTGTAACGAAATATTGCGATGATTAAAAAACGAAGAAATCTCCCCAGTCAACCGATGGTGCTGGGGAGATTCATATGTGTGATTCTGTTTGGTATATTTTATAACAGGAATAAACATAAATAAAATAAAACGTATGTAAGGAGTTTCCATGATAGAAGGACAGAAGGTGCCAGTATTTATAATAGGACATAAAAATCCGGACACAGATTCCATCTGTTCCGCCATTGCCTATGAGAATTTAAAGAATACGCTTTTTGGCGGCGGTTATGTGGCAGGCAGGGCAGGACAAATCAACCAGGAGACGCAGTATGTGCTGAAATTTTTTCAGACCCCGGCGCCTCTTTATATCGAAGATGTCATGACAGAAGTGCGGGACATCGAGATTCGCAAGACAAAGGGAGTATCCGGGGATATTTCTTTGAAAAAGGCTTGGAATATGATGCGGGAGCTGGATGTAGTCACGCTGCCCATTACCTCTGATACAGGGAAGCTTTCCGGACTGATCACCATCGGAGATATCGCTACGGCCTATATGGATGTGTACGACAACAGTATTCTTTCCACTGCAAAGACTTCCTATAAAAATATACTTGAGACGTTAGAAGCGGAAATGATCGTGGGGGATCCGGATGCGGTATTCAATAAAGGGGAAGTGGTTATCGCGGCAGCGAATCCAGATGTGATGGAGGAGTATATTCATCATGGAGATATGGTGATTCTTGGAAACCGCTATGAATCCCAGCTCTGTGCCATCGAGATGGAGGCAGCATGCATCGTAGTGTGCATGGAGGCGAAGGTATCCCAGACTATCCGAAAGCTGGCGGAGGAGCGAGGGTGCAGCATTATCGTCACGCCATATGATACTTTTACGGCGGCGCGGATGATCAACCAGAGTATGCCCATCGAGTATTTTATGAAGCGCAACCATCTGACTACCTTTCACCTGTCTGACAAGACAGAGGATATCAAGGAGGTAATGGGAAAACTGCGCCACCGTGATTTTCCGGTACTGGATGCCAGGGATCATTATGTGGGAATGATATCGAGGCGGAATCTTATTAACCTCCGCAAAAAGCAGCTGATCCTGGTAGACCACAATGAGAGCTCCCAGACCGTGGACGGTATCGAAAATGCCCACATTCTGGAGATTATCGATCATCACCGCATCGGTACACTGGAGACGCTGGAACCGGTTCTGTTCCGCAATCAGCCGCTGGGCTGCACAGCCACCATCATCTACCAGATGTACCGGGAAAATAATATGGAGATACCTCAAAATATTGCCGGGCTACTGATGGCAGCCATCATTTCCGACACCTTAATGTTTCGTTCCCCCACCTGTACGGCGGTGGACAAAGATGCTGCCGAGAAATTGTCAAATATATGCGGTGTGGAGATCGAAGAGTTCGCAGTGGACATGTTTGGAGCGGGAAGCGATCTCAGTTCCAGGGAGCCAAAGGATATTTTTGAACAGGATCTCAAACGTTTTGAGGTGGGAGATATCCAGTTTGCGGTGAGCCAGATCAATTCCATGAACAGTATAGAACTTCAGGAGATTAAGGAAAAGATCCTTCCCTATCTGGAAGAGATCTTTCCGTCCCTGGGCGTCAACATGGCATTTGTAATGCTCACAAATATTGTAAAAGAAAGCACGGAGCTTCTCTGTTTCGGTGAAAAAGCGGAAGAGGTCGTCAGGGATTCCTTCCGTCTCCATGGTGATATGGAAAGAGTGATACTAAAGGGACTGGTTTCCCGCAAAAAACAGTTGATTCCTAGTTTGGTATCTATTTTGCAACAGTAGCCCGGCAGCACCATTGAGCCGGGAAGAAAGGAAAGAAATTGCTATGAAAAAGAATTATTTGCGCTGTCTGGCGTTCCTGCTGATGCTGGGTATGCTTCTGCAGTCAGCAGCGGGATCTGCCGCGGAGACCGCCAGAGGAGAATGGCAGAAGGGGACACTGAAACTCATCCAGGATGGACAGCTGGCTGTTGCAGGGACAGGTGCAGAGAAAACGATGGCTCTGCGCGGAGTGTCAGAAGAAGGCAGCGAAGCCAGAAAGGTGATCTATGAGGGGATGCTTGCGGCAGAGCCAGATATAGATCTGAGAAAATATGAACTAACTGTGGAAGAGTTTAGGACTTTGCTCAGTGATATTATCAATTCTTCGCCGGAATTGTTTTATGTGGGAAAAAGGTTCAGTTACCAGGTTTCGGCAGACGAACCAAAATACATTATGTCCTATATACCATCCTATCAGTTCGCTGGCGCAGATGTATCAGAAATACAAATTCAAGAGATGAAAGCCGCTTTTCTGGATATATCAGATAAAATCCTTTCTGGGGTAAACCCGGAGTGGAGTGACATGGAAAAGGCTTTGTATATCCACGATTACCTGGCTTCCCGGTATGAATATGACACGAGAGATCCACAGTCTGATACGGATCCATGCCGTTACGATGCCTACAGTCTGATCGTGGAGGGACGGGCCGTGTGCGAGGGGTATGCGCTGGCATATCTGCATTTTATGAAGCAGCTGGGAATCCCATGCAGGACAGTGCCCAGTGATGCCATGAGCCATATGTGGAACCAGGTTCAGCTGGCGGGCAGATGGTATCATGTAGATGTGACCTGGGATGATCCGTTAGAGGATATGCCTGGCAGGGCAGAACATAAATACTTTTTAAAAAGTGATTCTGCATGGAACGCGTCTTACATATGGGACGACACATTAAGTGAACCCTGTGGAGATACATCATGGGATTCCTTTTTCTGGGGGAATTCATCTTCCCCTCTGGTAAGTGACGGGGAAAATTGGTTTTTTGTGAAGAACAAAGGAACGGAATCAGGGATCTATCGCTGGGATCCGGAGACGGATCCGAAAGCCGAAAAGATGGAAAAACTTGTAGATCTCAGCACATACCGCTGGGAAACGGCGGCACCGGGGTATTATTTTACGGAAAAGTATACGCAGCTTGCCATTCACCAGGGGATTTTGTACTTTAATACACCAACTGAAGTACTGCAGGTGTCTGCCGGGGCAGAGGGGTTGATCAAAGGAGAGTTAGTGCCAGGGATCAATATGGAAGGAAAAGATACACTTTACGGACTGTGGATCCAGGAGAGGGAACTTCAGGTACTGCCGGGCACGGTTTCTGACAAAGTGATAGATGGAGAGCGGGTGTCGGTGATCAATGCCCTGGAGCCGCAAACGGTGTGTAGGTTTGAGGCACCGGAGGCTACCTATCCGCCCCAACCGACAATGACAGAACCGCCCCAGAAGACAGCTGCACCGGGACTGGCGGGTCCCCCGGAGGTGACTGTGACGCCAGACACAACTATGCCCCAGGAGCCGACGCTGCCTCCAGAAGAGACTACACCCCCGGAGGAAGGACATCTTCCATCGGCTTCAGCGGCTCCTTCTGAGACAGCGTCACCGGCTCCCACCAATTCCCCCGTTCAAACAGAAGTGCCAATAAGTACAGATTCCCCATCAGATACAGTACCCCCTTCCGGAAATTTGATACCGTTACCACCGGCATCCCAGCAGACAGGAGCGGGAAATGGGACTGTTACACAGAATCCGGAAGCCGGGAACAAAAAAACCGATATATTGTCCCAGATCAAGATTTCAGCCAGCAGAGGAAAGAAAAAGATCGTGGTCACTGTGCCCAAAGCATCGAAAGCAACGGTCGGGCTCAATAAAAGGTTTCTATTAAATAAGAAGAAACGGTATAAAAAACTGACATTTTCTTCAAAACAGACCAGAAGCGGAAAGCTTTCCATCAAAACTTCATCAAAATTACAAAAGAAGATGAAAATTACCGTTACAGTAACGGTTTCAGGGAAAAAGTACAAAAAAGTAAAAACGATATAATAACGGATATGGTTCGTACAAAGTTTTCAAAGAAAAAGCTTGCATTTACTGGAAATATAGTGTATAATAGCCATTGCTGTGACATTGATAGCGAAGAAGCGTGAGGTTGCCATCATGATGATGGGTTTTCCGTGGAGCGAATGTCAAGAGACTGCAGAATACATATTCCAGCAGTCGGTAAACCTGACGGCAAGTCACTGTACGAACCATAGTTTCTGTCTAAGAGCAGAT
>JAAVZE010000176.1 GCA_022791495.1 Eubacterium sp. | reverse complement strand
CTTACGTTCCAAAAGCGTAAAGCCTTGTTTTACTGATTTTGGCTTGCAGAAGTGCAGGCCTTATTGTCATGCAGTTTTTTATTTCTGAAATTTTTTAATTTTTTTTCAAAATCTACTTGACTTTTAATAGTTGGTCTTTCTGCTTTTGTTTTCTATCTCAAGTTTACCATAAATATATTTGTTTGTCATTCTTATAGCATAATCGAAAAAAGAATGAGAGAAACCACAGACATAGATTTCTCTCATTCCATATTATTTCTTTTTCCCTCTGGCTAAAATTCGGTAAATACTTTTTTCAGAAAGATAATATTTTACAGCTAATTCTGAAACTTTTTCTCCCAGCAGAAACCTCTCACATATCTCCTGATTTCTTTTGGATATTTCTAATTGGTAAGTGTTACAGGCATTTTTAGCTTCAGGCACTTTAGGTATGTAAAGGTTTATCCCATTTACGTATTTTTGAATTTCATTTATCAGCTCTTTTGGCAATACAATATTCGCATTTATATAACTCATTTTTTCTCCTTTCAACTCTAAATAAAGCTAAAAAGAGAATTTCTATACGTATATTTTTGTACCTTTATCCACTGATAAAGTTTTAAAGGTAAACACCTCTCATAAAAGTAGACATTTCATTAAGCTCCTTTCGTATCACTTAATTTTATTTTTTTATTATATCAGGAAATTTTATTTCCTTCAACTTGTATTTTGAGCAAACTATTATAGAGTTTGTTTACTGCTCAGTCCTTTAATAATATGCCATATATTTACCTGTAATTCACCTTATATCTTGTAATTTTACCTTGCTCATTGGAACTTTCTCTCAAGGTCCAAAGCATGGCTGCTGTACAACAGTGGAAGGAGTACTTTTACAAATAAATGACAGATTGCAAAATCAGTATAAATATTTATGAAAAAACTTTTTTTTCCAAACAATATGTGATATAATATGGAGAAAAGCATTTTGCCTGTTGACTGAATAAATAATAGTTAGATTTCAGCAATAGAATAAATGGCTTTTATTTATATCTATAAAATATTTTTTAGGAAAAGGAGAGATAAGGAATGACTGGGAAAAAAGCAGATTTTCATAACAGGAAAACCAGACGGAGTATTAATGGAAGGATATTGAAAAATACTACTATTAATATTTTGATACTGGTTATTGTATGCTGTGTGATTATGGCATTATCCATGCAGTCATT
>JAAVZE010000036.1 GCA_022791495.1 Eubacterium sp. | reverse complement strand
TGAGCTGTGCTGTGAGGTGGGAAAAAAGAGAGACGATAAAAAGTGGAAGCTCAGCTCTATTGCAGTGTTAATATCATAGGATATTTTATGCCAGAGTTTTGTGATTTATGAGCTGTGCTGTGAGGTGGGAAAAAAGAGAGATGATAAAAAGTGGAAGCAGATTTCCGTAACAGCAGGTAAATTCACACATAAGAAATACGCCGGTGACAGGGGCGCCGAGAGCTGAGGTGAAAAAACCAGACATGCCGCCCAGGAGAAAGCAGGCGGGAGAAAATCCGGTTCCAGGAAACAGAGAGCAAAGAGCGAGTCCATAGAGCTGACCAATGCAGGCACCTACCGTAAGCAGAGGGAATATGGTTCCGCCAGGCAGTCCGGAGCCGGAGGAGACCATGGAGAAAAGATATTTTCCAAAGAGGAGCAGCAAAAGGGTGGTATAAGCAGTAGCTGGCGTTTTTAGAACAGCGAGCATATTATTTCCAGGTCCTGTGATGGCGGGAAAAAAGTAACACACCACACCAGCCAGAAGAAACAGGATACTCCACAGCATCCCATGGATGCGCTTATTATACTTTGAAAGCAGTTTTGCATATCGTTTTAGGGAGAAGGCATAATATTTTCCGGCAACACCCAAAAGGATACCCAGCAGGGCAAGTGCGGGGTAATAGTAATACTGCTGTAGAGGAATGATGGTATCCAGAATGGGAGCGGTCCCAAAGATTATATGACTCACCAAAAAAGCAGACACAGAGCCGACAGCGATGGTTAGTACAGAGATCGCCCTAAGCCTCGGAAATTTTTCCAGAGTGAACATAAGCCCGGATACCGGGGCACAAAAAAGAGCAGATAACCCCGCTCCTGCGCCGGTACAGCAGTATTCCGGGAGAGAGAGACGTGGCTGGTAGTGTCGGCGGAAAAACTGTAGGGAGCGAAAGATCCCTTTTCCGGACATGGTTCCAATTTCCACGGCAGAGCCGGTTTTTCCCAGAGAAAACCCCGCAAAAATACACAAAGGAGCGGAGGTCAGTTTCACGAGAAGAACAGACCACCATCTGGCATCGGTTATGCCCCTGGCTTCCTCAATAGAATGGGAAACGCCGCCGCCTTCTGCCTTTGGTTCCAGGCAGATACTCCAGTAAACAAAACGGGACAGGAGTAATAACCCTGTGCCCCAGGCGACGGGATAGAAAAAGCTGCCGCTGTGGAGAGAGGGGATGATTTTATGATTCAGGGTGGTGTCACAAAAGCTCATAAAAAAACGGTAAAGACATATGATAAGCCCGGAAAAAATTCCTGTGGCAAGCCCTGCTGATATTCTGTGAATTATGTATTTTTTCTGTTTCATGTAAATCACCAGGTGTTGCGTATTTGTTATTCTAATGATATCATAAAGTCAGTAAAATGTAAATAATGGGAAAGGATTGGTGCATGATGTCAGCCGCCGGAATTATATGTGAGTACAATCCCTTTCACGAGGGGCATCAGTTTCATATCGGGCAGGTTCGTGAAAAAACAGGAGCAGATACGGTGGTGGCACTGATGAATGGTGACTTTGTCCAGCGGGGGGAGCCTGCCATTGTGGACAAATACATCCGCACCCGCATGGCGCTGGAAGGAGGGGCTGATATGGTGTTTGAACTTCCAGTGCGCTATGGTTTGTCCAGTGCTGAAGATTTTGCCAGAGGAGGAATACTGGCGCTGGATTCCCTGTCCTTCATAGATTTTTATTGTTTTGGCAGCGAGGGAGCTCTTCAGGAGCAGTTGGAACTGGCCGGACGCTATCTGGCGGAGGAGCCGGAACTTTATAAAAGACAGCTTGGGTGCTATCTCCGTGAGGGATTTTCTTTCCCTGCGGCGAGAGAACGGGCATACGCCGATTGTGTGGAGCTGTCGCAGGAAGAGAGAGCGCAGCTGTTTATGCCAAATAACACACTGGGGATCGAATACATCAAGTCGGCCTGGCAGCTGGGATCACCTATGAAGCCTGTGGCCATAAAAAGAGAGGGAATGGGTTACCACGAAGAACTGACCGGGCAGCAGGAGAGGCAGGGCTTTTTGTCAGCAACGGCAGTGCGCAGCCAGATATGGAAGGGAAATTTTGCCGGACTGTCAGAAGGAGCGGTGGAATTGTTAAAGAAAGCTCACTGTTTTTTGTGCTCTGAGGATTTCTGGCAGATGTGTTCTTTTGCCATCCGGGACAGGTGGGATAGGCTGGAAGATATAAAAGATCTTTCTGGAGAATTGGCGAACTCTTTCCGGAAAAACTGGTACGAGGCGGTGTCGCTGGATGATTTCGCGAACCACTGCAAGACCAAAAATATGACAATGGCGAGAATCAAACGGTGCGTGTTCCAGACACTTCTTGAAATAGAAAAGGAATCCGGTGGGGAGGACAGCCTTCCCTATATACGCCTGCTGGGAATGAGGCGCAGAGCGGCGGTGAATCTTAAACGCGTAAAGAAAACCAAGGTACTGGGCAGGCTTGCCAGAGATATGGAGGAACTGGATAAGAAAGGGCAGGATAAGTTATTTCAGGATATTAAGGCGGCGGACCTGTACCGCACTGTGGCGATGGCAGTTAGCGGGCAGAGGCTGCCGGAAGAATTTCGCCAGCCGGTGATCCTTGTGGATTAGTACAACGAAGCAATCCGTATCATTTGTTGTACTGGTTATGGCTGGGTGGCACCACTGTCCGGCATGTCAGCGGACTGGCGCAGAATAAAGCAGGGTTCAAAGCCACACCATTATTATACTGAGGAGGGAGCAGTATGGAAAAACGATTGAAACATTATTTAGAATATTACCGGAGTGCATCGGAGGGGGAGATAGATATCGGTGAAAGGAAAAGATTTCGCAGGGAAATGTTGGTTCAGATACAGTTTTTCCAGCATGAGAGGCTCATCCATCTGATCGTGACGGTGCTGTTTGCGCTGCTGGCGGTCATCACGATTCTGGCAGGCTTGATCATACAGGAACCGGCAGTACTTCTTCTGTGCCTGATGTTTTTTGTACTTCTGATCCCCTACATACGGCATTATTACATTTTGGAAAACGGGGTGCAGAAGCTGTATGAGTATTATGACCGGATTGGATGATGATTGGCGCCGATGCGCTAGTACAATGAAAATTAAGTCTTTGATATATTCACGTAGGATAATTGATTCTAAGGCATGCCCCAGGCGGAAGAAATTAGAATGTCTTAAAATACCTGCCTTAATTTGACAGTAGAAAATCCTTGTACTATCATGAGAAAGGAAAGAACAAGGAGGAAAATCCTAGCTCTGCTTGCAGAGCTTGTCTCGCCATGGAGGGCATGCCATGCGGGCATGGCAGGGATTTTGCTTCGCAAAACAAGCATTCCTATAGAGAATGAAATTTGAACTTTGACAAAATAAAATCTCCCCGTATGATGTATATGAGTTTAGCGACTTAATACATCAAAAGACAAAGGAGATTTTATAGCAATGAAAGTAAAGTATGAAGACCGCCTGAAACAGAAATTACTGGCAATCACAACAGACACCCTTGTAGCCGGCGTGGACATTGCCAAAAACTACCAGTGGGCCAGGTTCGTTGATTTTAGGGGCATAGAACACAGCCGTGCCCTGAAATTTAAAAACAACAAAGGCGGTTTCGAGACCATCTTAGCAAGAATCCGTGAAATATGCAAGACGGAAAATTTTGCAAAAGCTGTCGTTGGGATGGAGCCGACGGGACACTACTGGAAAGCGTTTGCGAACTGGCTTAATAAACAGGAAGGGATCACGGTTGTCCTTGTGAACCCGTATGCAACGAAACAGGCAAAGGAACTGGATGACAACAGCCAGACAAAGTCAGATAAAAAGGATGCCCTCACAATCGCAAAACTGGTAAAGGACGGGAGGTATTTTGAGCTGTACCTGCCCCATGACGTTTACGCGCAGCTGAGGGGACTGTCCACAACCAGGACGGGACTGAACAAGCGAAAAAACGCATTAAAGAACACAATCACGGCAGTCATGGATGAATATTTTCCGGAATACGCGGAAGTGTTCAAACTCCCCCTTTCCGGCAAGGCATCCCGGCATATATTAAAGAGCTGCCCGTTTCCTAAATTCATCATGGAACTGGGCGAGGACGGTGTCACAGAGGAGATAAAGAAGGCAGTGAAGAAAACTGTTGGGAGAAAGAAAGCCCGGCAGCTTGTAGAAGCCGCAAAGGATTCTGTAGGAGTGGATTACGGAGAGGACGCCGCAAAACTGAAACTGCGGCTGATGCTGGAAGAACTGGAACTTCTGGAAAAGCAGACGGAAGAACTGGAGGAACAGATGGCATCGGAATTGAAAAAGAAAGATTATGCAGATTTCCTGTTAAGCATAAAAGGAATCGGCATTGTAACTCTGGCGGCGTGCCTTGGGGAACTTGGAGATCCGGCAAGGTTTGAGAATCCCCGCCAGATGAGCCGCATGGCAGGCTATAACCTTGTAGAGGACAGCTCCGGCATGAATAAAAGCGGGACAAAAATATCCAGGCGCGGGAGGAAGAACCTCCGGAGCGTGCTGTATCAGATGGCGCTTACAATGGTCGCCACAAATAATGAGATGAAACAGTTATACAATTACTTGAAAACGAGGGAGAAAGACCCGCTTCGGAAAATGCAGGCGCTTATAGTGGTCAGCAAAAAGATACTGACGCTGATTCATACGTTAGCGAAGAAGAAAGAAAACTACGATCCGAACAAAGTATTCGGATATGTCCGCAGGGAGCAGATGAAAGCGGCTGCCTGAAAATAAAAGAGCCGGTAATGGCACGGGGACAAGGAGGAATCCTCCGTCAGCCCAAAGAGGCAGCAAAAAAGCACAAGTCTGCCCCGTGCCTTTATCCATAAAGCAGAAGGAGGGAATGTCAGGGCGTAAGACCCAGCGAGAACTGATAGGGTAAGTGGATGGATATGTACCGGAAGAACAACAGAACCAATCATTCCATCCGTTTATGGATGATGACATAAAAGTTACAAAATATATCGGGAGATATATTGACAAATTTCAAATATGGAGATAGCATTACTATTCTTTTATCTATGAAAATCTTTTATTCTCAAAGAAGGTCAATGCTTAATTCCTAAAATCAGAAAAAGGCAGAGAGGTTGTTTGAAAATGAGAGGAAGCAGACCTCTGCAGGACGGAGGGTAAATGAAAAAAAGAGAAGAAATACCAACAGATCCGATTCCGGGAACGCCAGCACAAAGAAACTACAAAGACACCGTATTCTGAATGCTGTACCGGGACAAGTCGGAACTTCTGGAACTGTACAACGCAGTAAACGACACCCAGTACAAAAATCCGGAAGAATTGGAGACAGCGGGTCTGGAAAATGTCGTCCACATGTCAGTAAAAAACGACGTATCCTGTGTGGTGGACCTGCGGATGAACCTGTACGAGCACCAGTCTACGGTAAATCCCAATATGCCGCTGCGCGACCTGTTCTACATAGCAAAACTGTATGAGAAAGGTGCGGCTGAGAACCGCGCACCTCGAAAGAATTGCCTTCGGCTATTCTTTCGCTCCGCAAATGAGAACTTTTTCTAGCAGATGAGAAAATGACCCAGAAAGAAAAAAGAGACCTGTATTCCGGGAAAAAAATCCAGATACCGTCGCCCCGCTTTGTTGTATTTTACAACGGAACCGAGGAACAGCCGGAGAGGAAGATTCTGCGCCTGTCAGATTCCTTTTACCGGCAGACGGAAGAAGCAAATCTGGAGCTGACAGTGCTCCAGCTGAACATCAATCCAGGGCTAAATAAGTCCTGGAGGACTTATTCGCGAGTTTTTAGCAAAACTCGTTATGTGCAAAACCGTGCACAGAAATTAGGCCATAATAAAGAACTCCTTGGGAAGTGCCGTTCCCTGCATGACTACATGAAGTATGTAGAAAGGGTCCGGAGCTACAGCCGGGAAATGGATTTCCAGGAAGCGGTGGAGAGAGCCGTATCGGAATGCATAGAAGAAGGGATCCTGGTACAACGAATATTAAGTAATTGGCAGTTTGACTTGCCTATTTTCCTGATAGCTTTACTCCCCAAGCCTTGACGTAGCCACCGCTACGCCTGCGTTTGTGAAGTAAATTCTCAGAAAAATATTCTGCGTCAAACTATCCAAAACTTAATTTCGTTGTACTGGAAGAATTTTTGAGAGCCAACCGGGCGGAGGTGATCCAGATGAGCATATTTGAATATGATGAAGAACTGCATATGGCGACGGTGAGAGAAGAAGGCAGGGAAGAAGGGGCTTCCTGTGAATGCCGCAGACTGCTGGCCGGCATGCTGGAGAGAGGTCTGGCACCGGAAGAGATCCGTGATCTGACCGGAGAAACGGTGGAGACCATACGAGAAGCAATGTCCTGGCCGGATAATTAGCTTAAAACATCTTATGGTGAAAAGCCGGGTACTCAGGCAGCAGCATATTTGATGAAAATTTCCCAAAAGCGACACGATACGCCGGATTCTGGATAATCCAGCTCGACGGTGTCATCGAGCTACACCACAACATCTCCAATCAGCTGTATTGCTGTTGCAGGCCGATCCCCGAACTGATAGCAGTTGTCCAGTTTTTCAGCAGCAGCCCGGGCAAGTTCCAGAGAGGAAGTGTAGAGACGGGCAAGGGTATCTCCGCTGGTTACGTGATCGTTGACTTTGTAGCAGAGGACAATACCGGCGGAAACGTCGATGCTGTCCTCTTTTTTACTTCTCCCGGCGCCAAGAATGCCGGCAGCAGTGCCGAAGCCTTCGGTATCCATGCCGGTGATATAGCCGGACCTGTCAGCCTTGTATTCGTAGATAACAGAAGCCTGTGGCAGACGTTCCGGGTGTTCCATATAAGAAATATCCCCGCCCTGTTTACGGACCATTGCCAGGAAAGTGTCCCAGGCACGGCCGCTGTGTACGGCATCTTCCGCCTGTATTCTGGCAGCCTCCACAGAAATCTCTTTTCCCAGGGAGATCATGTGGGAGGCGAGACAATAGCATACTTCCATCAGGTCGGTGGGACCATCTCCATGAAGGGCATGAATGGCCTCCTTTACTTCCAGATTATTGCCAATGGCAAAGCCAAGAGGTTCATCCATGGAGGTCAGCTGTGCTACTGTGGTTTTTCCTGCCTGGGTACCGATGGTCACCATTTTGCGGGCAAGTTCCAGAGACTGTTGGTAATCTTTGATGAAGGCACCATTTCCCGTGGTTACGTCCAGCAGAATTTTATCGCTGCCCGCTGCCAGTTTTTTACTCATAATAGAGGCGGCGATAAGAGGAATGCTGTCTACGGTGGCAGTTACGTCCCGCAGGGCATAGATCAGCTTGTCGGCAGGTGCCAGTTCCCCGGTCTGGCCGTTCAGGCAGATTCCGGTATGCTGTACGGCATGGAAAAAATCTTCTGTGGAAAGATCTGTACGGAAGCCGGGGATGGATTCCAGCTTGTCGATGGTTCCCCCGGTGAAGCCCAGTCCCCGTCCGCTCATTTTTGCAATGGGAATTCCGCATGCCGCAGCTACGGGACCAATGATCAGCGTTGTTTTGTCGCCGACACCGCCAGTACTGTGCTTATCGACCTTGACTCCGGGTATGGTGGAAAGGTCGTTGATCTGACCGGAATCTCTCATCGCCAGTGTCAGTGTGGTAAGTTCCCGGTCTGAAAGACCATTAAAACAGATCGCCATAAGCATGGCGGACATCTGATAATCAGGGATACTGCCGTCACAGTAGCCGCGTACCATATTCTGAATATCCCTGTCGGATAGTTCTCTTCCTGTTTTTTTATTGTGTATAAGATCAACAAATCGCTCCATACGATAAAACCCTCCTTTTTTGAATAACCCGGGAAACCTTTTCGACCCTTGTATCATAAAGTTAGTATAGCATAAAATCCCCGAATATGGTAGAATATTCATAGTTGTTTATTTTATTGGTAAACAGTGAAATACATATGAATGGAGGATATTATGTCAACAGATTCTATTATTGTATTGTCTGCTTTTGCAGCATATTTACTTCTGATGGTCGGGATCGGTATTTATTCGATGAAAAGAACCAACAGTACAGAAGATTATTTTCTGGGCGGCCGCGGGCTCAATGGATGGGTGGCAGCACTTTCTGCCCAGGCATCGGATATGAGCGGATGGCTGCTTATGGGGCTTCCGGGATCCATCTATGCCATGGGAACCGGACAGGCATGGATCGCCATCGGTTTGTTCCTGGGAACGGTAGCAAACTGGCTGTTCATCTCCAAGCCTCTCAGAAGATACACTATTGTGGCAGGGAATTCCCTTACGCTTCCGGAATTCCTGGAAAACAGGTATCATGACAAAAAGAAAGTGCTTCTCAGTATCTCATCTCTGGTGATCGTCGTCTTTTTCCTGGTGTACACAGCATCTGCGCTGGCATCCGGGGGAAAGCTGTTTAATACAGTTTTTGGTGTGGATTATCATGTTTCCCTCGCGATTGGTGCGGCGGTGATTCTGGTCTATACCTTTATGGGAGGCTTTCTGGCGGTATGCACCACAGATTTTATCCAGGGTATGCTAATGCTGGTGGGGCTTCTTGTGGTTCCCATTGTGGCATATGGATTTGTCAGCAGTGATTTTGTGCAGAGCATAAAGTCTACAGGTGTGGTCAACTATGACCACTATATGAGTCTTTTCTACAATGGGGCGACGGATCAGCCATATTCTTTTGTGGAGATTCTGTCCCAGCTGGCATGGGGCCTTGGGTATTGCGGAATGCCCCATATCCTTGTCCGGTTCATGGCGGTAAAAAGTGAGAAGGAACTGAAAAAATCCAGTGTAATTGCTATCGTCTGGGTATTTATTTCTTTGGTTTTTGCCTGTGTGATCGGTGTGGTGGGCCGGGCTTTCCTGGCTCCTGCGGTATTGGGACTAGATGGAAAGACATCATCGGAAAGTGTATTTATCGATATGATCAATAAGGTATTCAATGAAAACCTTGCACTGCCCTTTATCGGAGGGATCTTTCTCTGCGGTATTCTCGCGGCGATCATGTCCACGGCGGACTCCCAGCTTTTAGTTTGTGCTTCCTCTGTATCCAAAGATATATATAAAAATGTAGTAAAGCCGGATGCGTCGGACAAGACCGTTCTCAAGGTCAGCCGGGCTACGGTAATGATCGTGGCAGTTCTTGCTTTTTTGATCGCATGGGATCCGGACAGCAGCATTATGGGTCTGGTATCGGATGCCTGGGCAGGACTTGGTTCCGCCTTTGGCCCTGTGGTGGTTTGTTCTCTGTTCTGGAAAAGAACAAACTTTGCCGGGGCGGTTGCGGGGATTCTTTCTGGCGGACTAACGGTGATTATATGGGATTATATTCCACTGATCCACGGAGAGAAGCTCTGTAATGTAACGGGGATCTACTCCCTTCTTGTAGGATTTGCGGTAAGCCTTGTGTGTATTGTTATTTTCAGCCTTGCTACCAAAGCTCCATCTCAGGAAATATTAGCAGAGTTTGATAAAGTAAAAACTGGATCCGCGGAGTTTGAGTAAAGATTAGAAATGGCTTAACAAAATTAAGTCTTTCTCCTGGAATTTTAAAAAAGAAAAGTTTATCAAATAGAATTGGTTTTCCCTGGAAAATCAATTCTATTTTTGTATTGATTTTTAGTAAAAAGGGGTATAAAATGGGTTTGGTTTAAAATAAGGAGGAAAAAGAGTGAAAAAAATTTTTCACTCTGCAAGTTTGTGCGCGCACGCTCAAACTTGTGAGATGCGCAAAAGGCGTGCGCGAATGGAGGTAAAAATGGAAGAATATGGATACTTATTGTTTATTGCACTCGTACTAATCAGTACAAAATGTCTTGGGCTTGTGACCAAAAAGTTTCATATGCCCCAGGTCGTGGGAGCACTTGTGGCAGGTCTCATCATTGGTCCTGCCTGTCTGAATTTATCTTCGGTTCTTTTGGCAGGAGCAGAGTCCCAGAGCATGATAGAAAGTCTCTCGGAAGTCGGTGTTATCGTTCTTATGTTTTCAGCAGGACTGGAGACGGATATCCAGAAATTGAAAAAGAGCGGTCTGGCATCTTTGGTTATTGCGTTGATGGGGGTGATCGTCCCCTGTCTGGGAGGATATCTGGTGGCGTACTTTTTCACGGATGGCGGCGGTGCAGCGGGCGAAATGGTGATGTATCGTAATATCTTCATCGGAGTGATTCTCACAGCTACTTCCGTGAGTATAACGGTAGAGACACTGCGGGAGATGGGCAAACTGAATACTGACGCGGGAAATGCGATCCTGGGCGCTGCCGTGATCGATGATGTGTTAGGTATCATCGCTTTGACCATTATAACGACTCTTGGCACTGGCGGCGAAGGCGGACAGAGTGGTCCCAGTATCTGGATGGTGCTTCTGAAAATTGTATTGTTCTTTATCTTTGCCTTTGTGGTAGCCTTCGGGGTAGGAAAGCTTTATTACAAATGGACCAATGTAGAGCACAAACCGTACCGTCGTTATGGAATCATTGCTTTCGCCTTTTGCCTGTTGTTTGCTTTCTGTTCGGAGTACTTTTTCAATGTTGCTGATATTACCGGAGCTTACGTGGCAGGACTTGCGATCTCTGTCAGTCCGAAGATCGAGTATATAAGCAAGAGGTTTGAGACGGTTTCTTATATGTTTTTGTCTCCGATCTTTTTTGCCAGCATCGGTCTGGAGGTAGTGCTTCCTGAGATGTCTGGAAGGATCGTTATATTTGCAGTTTTACTTTGTCTTGTGGCAGTACTAAGTAAGGTTGTTGGCTGTGGACTGGGGGCAAAGATTATGAAATATTCTAGCAAAGAATGTCTTCAGATTGGAGTGGGAATGGTCTCCCGAGGAGAGGTAGCTCTGATTGTTGCCAGTAAAGGAATGGCTGTGGGGCTTATGACGCAGGAATTGTACGGGCCCATTATCATTACGGTAGTCATTACCACTATTGTAACACCAATTCTTTTAAAAGTCGCATTTCGTAAATAGAAAAAACAGCATCTCACAGGTTTTAAGAAACAGTTTCGTGAGATGCTGTTTTTAATTTACGCGAACGCACCCGAGGATCCGGGCAGTCTCGCGAAAAGTGACGCTCGGGTTCTCGAGTACGTACTAAGAAAATCTCTGATTACATTTTATTTAATGCTTTGAGCTTTGCTCTCTGGAAAAAGCCTAACTTTTCCTGAGGATTCAAAAGATTATTCCGGGATCCTTTTACATCCATAATGTAGATTCCGCTGATCACGACTTTAAGCTCTTTCTTTACAGGGAGAAGAGGGAAAATTTTCTCGTCACACATCAGGGACATAATTTTTGGACCAATTTTTGCTTTGACGATCGGAACCTTGGAACGCTGCAGGTATTTTGGTGTGTTTTCCAGGATTACTTTTGGCAGTCCTGCGTCTTTTAGTTTCATTCGTTTCTTATCTATGACCAGAATGGATGCGGTCTGTGCGGCGGCTTCCATCTGGGACTGGGATGCTTCCTGCTTTTTCTGAAGTTTTTTTCCAATAATAGATAATACAATAAATACAATGATGAGTACAGCCAGGATGATACCTAGTACGATCAAAAATGTTTTCATGGATTATCGTGCCTCTCTTTCTCGATATTTTTGCATGTATGCGGCATAAGACTCACGTCATATGCGTGGCATAAGCACTCACGTCGAAACCTACGGTTTCTCCGTGTTCGTTAGACTCACATAGACTTTTTCAGAATACGATTTGCCTGTAAACAGGCATCGTATTCTTTAAAAGTCTGCGTTCGTGCTTATGCGTTCATTTTAGCATTATTTCTGTGCATGCTTTTTGCACATACCAAGTTGCGTAAGCAACTTGGTATAAATTCGTCAGAATTTATTTTAGCATGTTTTTTAGGAAATGAAAAGTAATTTTTGTATGGGATTCCGATTTGTTATGATGCAGGATAAGGTTTGTCATACATTTTCTGTATGATATTCTGTACATAGGCGCCGATATGTTTTTTCTCTTCCTTATCCAGCTGATCCGGATAAATCGGATCACCGTATTCGATGTAAATATCCCCGCTCTTTATCCAGGGAATATTGTTTTCCAGGATATTTTCCGTGTTTTTAATGCAGACAGGAATAATAGGGGCATTGGTTTTGGTGGCGATCTTCATACTGCCCTCTTTGAAAGGAAGGAGTTGGTCTGTCGCGTTGCGGGTGCCTTCCGGTGCGATATAGATCGAATATCCTTCTTTGATCAGGGAAATTGCATTTAAGATCACTCCCATATTTTGTTTCATATCGCCCCGGTCCATAAAGAGGCAGTTTAAAAAATACATCCACTGGGCGATCACGGGGAACTTCTTGATCTCAATCTTTGATATAAATGCCACTTGTACATGATGGGCGGCAATGGATGAATATGCCAGGATGATATCATAAAAGCTCCGGTGATTTGCTGCAAACATCACAGGTCTGTCGGTTGGGATGCGTTCGGTACCACAAATGTGTTTTTTACAGCCAGATAGAAACATCGTTATATTGAATACAATGCGCACGATCCGTATGGCAAACGCGGCGGCGGCTTTATTGTTTATCTTTCGTACAATACATTCCACCAGAAGAAGGGGAATGCTAAGGATGCAGACAAGCAGGTAAAGAAGTATTAACAGTATCGTTCTCATGTGTTGGAATCCTTTCTCTATTGTGAGGCATTTTGATCCTGAAATGTGGGTACGGCCGACTCGGCAGCCGGTGGATCAGTCGGTGCCGCGGTGGGAACTGGTGTAGGTTCCGGTGTCGCCGCAGGTGGAGCTGTCGGGCTGTCGGTAGCTGGTGTACTGGTCTGTACCGGTTTCTCTGTCTTTTTTGGTTTGTCGTTTGTTTTTTTCGGACGTTTCGGTTTTTTTGTTGGTTTTGGAGAAGCGCTGGCTTTTGGCTTAACCGTCGGTTTTGGTGTCGCATACTTTACAGAATCTGGATCTTCTACGTCTACACGGGGCTTTGATTCATTTTTGGCAGTCTCTTCTTTAACCGCGTCCTCTACTCCATAATATTCTTCTAAAGTCAGTTTATTTTCATATAGATGGGTGGCAACAGCCTTTCCCACAAAGCGGATATGCCAGGGCTCATAGCTGTATCCGGTGATTTCGGACTTACCCAAAGGGTAACGGATGATAAAACCATAGAGATGGGCATTTTCTGCCAGCCACCGCCCCTCTTTGGTGTCCCCAAAACTCTGATCCAGCCGAAAATTCACACTTCGGGCAGATACGTCGATGGTCAGTCCGGTCTGGTGCTCGCTGCTACCGGGCCTGGCGGACACAGCGTCAGTAGCTGCCTGTCCTCTGGTGGCGATATTTTTATCGTAAATCTCCTTCTGGCGGGCGTAGGAACGGTATCCGGACACACCGTACAATTCGATGTGTTCTTTCTCCCCTGCCTGAAACAGTCTTTCCAGGGCATCCGCTGCCACCTTGCGTAGTTTTCGCTTATCCGAAGAATAAGTAAAACTAAATTTAACATCTGGCACTACGAGATTTGGCGGAATGTAGTCCGATGGCAGAAGATAGACACGGTTTACCAATACGGTTTTGCTGCTTGGGATCGTATCCAGTGGTACTGTCTGGTTGTCTGAAAGTATAGAACTCAGATCTTCTGGCAAGAGTGAGTCCTCCTCGTCGTTTTCCTTTTCATTATAATAATATTCATAGGTTCCTGGTTTGTTATTGCTGGAGTTATGCTGTGGTTTTATCGGTTTAAATATTACAATTGCCAACACCACAAAAAAAAGTATAATGCCAGCTAGTATATATCTCTTCATGTGTACCTCCAAAAGTTCTAACAAGCATTATACTATTAGGTTATAGAAAAAGTCAATTGACTTTAAATATATTTTTCCTTATTTGTTTGAGGGAGCGCAACAGCAGCATTCCGATAAGCCCACAGGAGATCAGTTCGCCAGCGCCTACCGTAGCCATCAGATAGGGGATCGCATCCGGTATATCATAGGCAAACCGCAGCACCCAGGGAACGATGATGGTATTGGCGAGGATCGGAGGCAGCGGCGCCAGCCACTCAAAGCGGCGCAGTGCGTAGGTACCCAGAGCACCGGTCAGTGTCGCCAGAGTTCCAAAGAGGATATCCAATGGTGCACATCCGGTAAGGATATTACTCAGAAGGCATCCGATGGTAAGTCCCGGAATGGCAGCGGGAGTAAAAAAGGGGAGGATCGTAAGAGCCTCAGAAAATCTCACCTGGATGGCATAGTTTGCCAGTCCCAGGGCATTTGCCAGAAGTGTCAGCACGACATAGAGGGCAGCGATCATGGCTGCCTGACTTAGATACATGATTTTTTTGTTTTTCATTTTTATTCTCCTTAGTTTTGATTTACGTGTGGATGGTTTCGAACACACGGGTTGAAACAATCAAGGGCTGATATGCCCCTGATTATTTGGCGGCACATTCTGCCTGCGCTGCGAGTACTGCTTTGGAAAGCTGGTCAGCGCATGACGTATTTTTAAAACCGCACTGGATGCCGGAGCATTTTTTTACGATCTGATCGACGGTAAGCCCATCAACGAGGATTGGGATTGCCTTTAGATTCCCGTCACATCCGCCGTAAAATTTTACATTGGTGATCACATCATCGTTGATCTCCAGATCGATCTGCTGTGAACAGGTTCCTTTTGTCCGATATGAATATTTCATCTGTTTCACCTCCTTGTTCATAAGCAGCTCGCCACGAGCTATGTTCCCGCTATTAAAAATTCTGCGGATGAAAAATATTTTATATAAAATATGGAATCTTGTCAACATCTAAACTTGAACTGGCTAAAATGATATGTTATGATAGGATAAATGATTAAAATTTAAGGAGGTTTCATCCATGGGGGAATTTAATTTGGAAGATATAGAAGAAATGAAGGTTGATCTGCAGCTGGAAGACGGAAGCACGCTGGAATGCGAAGTTATATATATTTTTGAATGGGGTGGTGATGATTACGCCGCTCTTACTCCGGTAGACGAAAGTATCGAAGAGATTTACTTTTTTGGAATTGAGATCGAAGACAAAGGAGGAGAGCCAGAGATCACACTTCTCCAGATTGACGATGAAGAAGCGCTGGAAGCCCTGGCAGATGCCTTTGATGAAATGCTGGACGAGGAAGAATTTGATGAAGATGAGGAAGAGGCAGAAGACGACAGCAAGTGGGACGAGTTTATCAATAAAAAGCTGGATTAAGTGTGAAGGAGGTTGTCGGTTCGGTTGAAACCTCACCAGACAACCTCTCGCAATGTGCCGTTTACGGCACATTGCTCTCTTCACACCGAAGAACGCAAAAAGCAGCGTTCTTCATGGATTGTTTGTGCTGCCGCAGGCAGCATGTTGGAAGTGTGAATAGAACTACTAAGCTTTCAAAAAACGAAAAAAAGCTTTAACAAAAAAGCTAAGAAGTTCTACGGCGGCATGTTTGGAAGTGTGAATAGAATCCGCAAATTTCTGCGGGCTGTCCATCTGACATCGGATCATAAAAGAACCCCCTTCCATTACGGAATGGGGGTTCTTTTATGAGTGAAAAATATTTTTTGGATTCAATAGGCATTTTTGTTAATAAAACCTTTTATCACCGTCAGCAGCAGGATCTTGATATCCAGCATCACGGACCAGTTTTCGATATAATAGAGGTCACAGTCGATGCGGAGGCGGATGGAGGTATCACCCCGGTAGCCGTTTATCTGTGCCCAGCCGGTGATACCTGGACGAACCTGATGCTTAATCATATAGCGGGGAATCTCTTCTTTGAATTTTTCAACGAAAAACGGTCGTTCTGGTCTTGGCCCCACAAGGCTCATGTCGCCCTTGAGTACATTAAAAAACTGGGGAAGCTCATCCAGACTGGTCTTACGGATGAATTTTCCGATGGGGGTAACTCGCGGATCGTCGGGAGTTGTCCAGGCTTTTTTCTCATCTGCAGCCTTTTGGACTGCCATGGAGCGGAATTTGTACATCATAAAGGGTTTGCCATGGAGTCCGATACGCTCCTGTTTGAAGATCAGCTCTCCTTCTGAGGTGGCTTTTATGATGATAGAAATCACAAGCATCGGCAGTGAAAACAGCAAAATAAGTACGAGAGCGCCGGCGATATCCATCGTTCGTTTTACAAATTTATTGAAAGAATTGGTTAGGGGGACATTCCGCACGTGGATGACCGGAAGCCCATCCAGATCTTCGGTATAAGGCTTGGTGGGGATGATATTGTTGTAGTCCGGAATAAACTTGGTATGCACACCGGATTTTTCTGTGATGGCGACAATTCCCTCCAGGCGCTCATACTGGTCGATGCCAAGGGTGATGGCGATCTCGTCATAGGAATTGTCAGCGAGAACGGTCTCCAGATCATCGATATCACCGATGACATGAACATCCCGGTAGGATTTTCCGTTACGCTTTCTGTCATCCAGGATACCGTGAACGACATAGCCCCATTCCGGATGGGAACAGATACGGTCGATATAACCCTCAGCGGAACGTCCGTAGCCAATTAGGAGAATATGCTTAAGATTGTGTCCCTTACGGCGGAAACGGCGGAGGATCGTTGTGATGAGCAGACGGAAAATAAGTTCAAGAATAAAATTGATTCCTACAAATATAATGATAAAAAGGCGGGCGTAGTTACCGCTGCGGATAAAATAAAGACCTGCGGTACAGTAAAGAATTCCTACTACATTTGCCTTGAAAATGTTGTACATCTGGGATTTGCGGCTTGTCACCCGTTTGGGATCGTACAAATGGAAAAAATAATAGGAAAATAAATAACAGGGAACCAGAAGAAGCAGCAGCTGCAAGTATTCTTCCAGAGTTCCATACAGTCCCAGAGGCTCCTTTATAAATCCATAGCGGATCAGAACACTGAATTCCTCATCAAAACGGAGTTTGTATGCCAGTACAAAAGAAAATATCAGTATAAGTACGTCAATGATAAAACGAATGACATTAAGTAATTTTTGGTTTCCCTTTATCAATTTGAATCCTTCCTTTCATCTTTCATGTCTGGTAACGGTTCTTTTCTATTATATAGAAGATCAGGTAACATTTTCAAATCATATACTTATTAGATTATAAATTATTTTGTGCAATTTCACAATATAAAATTAATATATTCACAAACTAAACACATTTGATGGGTATAATGCAACTTGAGATGGGGAAAAAATACATCAAGT
>JAAVZE010000035.1 GCA_022791495.1 Eubacterium sp. | reverse complement strand
CCAAAGCATTTGACGGACAAATCGTTCTAGATAATATGAATCTTGATATTCATGAGAATGAATTTGTTACCCTGCTTGGCCCCAGTGGCTGCGGCAAGACAACGACGCTGCGGATCATGGGAGGTTTTGAAAATGCGGATGCGGGAGAGGTATTGCTATACGGTGATGATATCGCAGGAGTGCCTGCCAATAAGCGTCCCATCAATACTGTATTCCAAAAATACGCTTTATTTTCTCATATGAATATCGAGGAAAATATTGCATTTGGTTTGAAAATAAAAAAGAAGTCAAAGGATTATATTAAGGATAAGATAAAGTATGCCCTGCGTCTGGTAAATCTGGAAGGCTACGAGAAGCGGATGCCAGACTCCCTGAGTGGTGGCCAGCAGCAGAGGATCGCCATTGCCCGGGCGATTGTGAATGAACCGGAGATACTCCTATTGGACGAGCCGCTGGGGGCACTGGATCTGAAACTGCGCCAGGATATGCAATATGAACTAATCCGACTGAAAGAAGAGCTGGGAATCACTTTTGTATATGTGACTCATGATCAGGAAGAGGCTCTGACGATGTCAGATACCATTGTGGTCATGAACCAGGGGTATATCCAGCAGATCGGTTCTCCAGAGGATATTTACAATGAGCCACAGAATGCCTTTGTGGCAGACTTTATCGGAGAGAGCAACATTATTCCGGCGACTATGGTAAGAGACAAACGAGTCAATATACTGGGGAAGGAATTTGAGTGCGTCGATGTAGGGTTTGGAGAAAATAAGCCTGTAGATGTGGTAATACGTCCAGAGGATCTTATTTTAGTGCCGCCAGAAAAGGCAATGATACGGGGAATCGTTACCTCGTTAGTTTTTAAGGGAGTGCACTATGAGATGGAGATCGAATCCATGGGATATACCTGGCTGGTGCAGAGCACCCGTCTTGCAGAGGTGGGAAAAGAGGCTGGTCTGTGGGTGGACCCTTTCAATATCCAGATCATGAAAAAGCCGGAAAATGAGACAGAGGAGGCGTTTGCTGGTGACAGAATCGAGAGGAGTTAAGCGCCTTTCCTATCCTTATATTGTATGGATGGCGATATTTGTAATCGTACCACTTTTGATCGTGTGCTACTATGGTTTTTCTGACAGAGAAGGAAACTTTACACTGGAGTATGTAAAAAGCATCGCTTCCCCGGTGCACTGGAAGGCGCTTCTGATTTCGGTGAAGTTGTCCCTGATCAGCACATTGATCTGTTTTCTGCTGTCGCTGCCATTGGCTATGGTGATCCGCAGCCTGCGGCTCAACAGCAGTGGATTTATTATTTTTATTTTTATTCTCCCGATGTGGATGAATTTTCTGCTTCGTACCATTGCCTGGCAGTCTCTCCTGGAAAAGACCGGAATTATCAATACGATCTTACATGCTGTGGGTCTTCCGGGGCAGAACCTGATCAATACAGAGGGTGCTATCATTTTAGGCATGGTATACAACTATCTGCCCTTTATGGTACTGCCGATTTATAATTCACTGGTAAAAGTCGGTCAGGACACCTTTGATGCGGCGAAGGATCTGGGAGCGAACTGGTTTCAGATTTTGTGGCATATCACATTACCCCAGATATTTCCGGGTATCGTCAGCGGTATCACGATGGTATTTGTGCCGGCCATGACCACCTTTGTTATTTCCAATCTTCTTGGCGGTGCTAAGATCAATCTCATCGGAAACATCATTGAACAAGAGTTTACGACGGCAAATAACTGGTATCAGGGTGCAGGGCTCTCCATTGTACTGATGGTTCTTGTGTTGGGCAGTATGGCAGTTATGTCCCGGTATGATAAAGACGGGGAGGGGGCTGCGATATGGTAGAAAAAAGGAGAAAGGCACGCCAGAGCCCGGTGCAGAGGCTGGTGGGTGCTGGCGGAAAGATTTACCTGTTTCTTATATTTGTATTTTTATATGGTCCGATTGTCACATTAATCGTACTATCCTTTAATGAATCAAAATTCAGGGGAAGATGGGGCGGCTTCAGCCTTAAATGGTATGAAAGTCTTTTCTCTTCCAGAGAGATCATGGAGGCGCTGTGGACCACGCTGCTTCTGGCATTTTTATCGGCATTGATCGCGACGGTCCTTGGGACGGCGGCATCTTTTGCCATGAATCGTATGAAACGCCTGCCGAAGATGATCCTTATGACAGTGACCAATATCCCCATGCTCAATGCGGATATCGTGACAGGAATATCCCTGATGCTTTTGTTTATCGCACTGCGGTATCGCATGGGATTCAGCAGTGTTTTACTTGCCCATATTACATTTAATCTGCCTTATGTGGTGCTCAGTGTGCTTCCTAAATTAAAGCAGATCAATAAAAGTGTTTATGAGGCGGCGCTGGATCTGGGGGCCTCCCGTGGATATGCTTTTATTAAGGTGATTTTTCCGGATATATTACCAGGTATCCTGACCGGTTTTTTATTGTCCTTTACTATGTCTCTGGATGATTTTGTTATCACCCACTTTACCAAGGGCATGGGTATCGACACGCTCTCCACGAAGATCTATGCGGAAGTCAGAAAAGGTATCAAGCCGGAGATCTATGCGCTTTCAACGATTATGTTTGTAGCCGTATTTATCATGCTTGTCATGATCAATCGAAAAAATGGGAAAAACGAGAATAAAGAGAGGACATCCATATGAAACGAGTATTTGCATTATTTTGTATTATGACGCTGGTTCTTGGCAGTCTCACTGCCTGCGGAGGAAGTGGAGGGGAAAAATCTGCCGGAGAACTTTATGTCTATAACTATGGAGAATATTTTGATCCAGAAGCCCTTGCTCAGTTTGAAGAGGAAACAGGTATCAAAGTGACCTACGATGAGTATGAGACCAATGAGGTGATGTATCCAATCATAGCCAATGGGGCAGCGCAGTATGATCTCGTCTGTCCGTCGGATTATATGGTCCAGCGGATGATCTCGGAGGGAATGCTGGAAAAGATCAATTTTGATAATGTACCAAATATCAAATATGTGGATCAGGTGTACCGGGATGCGGCAAAAGGCTTTGACAGCTCCAACGAATATAGTGTCCCTTATCTGTGGGGAACCGTGGGGATTCTTTACAATAAAACGATGGTAAAAGAGCCGGTGGACAGCTGGGGCATTTTATGGGATACAAAATATAAAGATAATATCCTGATGCAGAAAAGTGTGAGAGATGCTTTTGGAATTACGCTGAAATATCTGGGACATTCCCTGAACAGCACCGATGAAAAGGAGCTGGAAGAGGCAAAGCAGAAGCTGATCCAGCAGAAACAGTCTGGTGTGGTCCAGGCTTATGTGGTGGACGAGGTGCGGGATAAAATGATCGGAAATGAGGCAGCCATCGGTGTCATCTATTCGGGAGAAGCACTGACCTGCCAGTCTGAGAATCCGGATCTGGAATATGTCATTCCGAAAGAAGGCAGCAATCTCTGGATCGATGCCTGGGTGATCCCCAAAGGGGCAAAAAATAAGGAAAATGCGGAGAAGTTTTTGGATTTCCTCTGCCGGCCGGAGATCGCAAAAAAGAATTTTGATTATATTACTTATTCCATCCCCAACAGTGAGGGACGAAAGCTGATCGAGGAAGAGGAATACCGCAACAGCACCATTGCTTTTCCGGAATTTTCCTCGCTTACAAATTGTGAAACTCTTCAGTACCTTGGCCCGGATGTGGACGATATGTACAACCAGAAGTGGAAGGAAGTGATGGCGAACTAAAGTTCGCCAAGTGAATTAAAATTCACCAGGCAAACTAAGGTTGACCAGGCGGATTATGATTGTCTGTTCCGTTGACGCAGACGCCGATTACAGGTATAATGAAAGTATCATTGGGGAAAGAGGTGTAAATTATGTATACCGTAGCATTGCAGGAATGTATTGACAAGATGAATCTGGAGTGCCTCACTCCAGAGGTGGAGCTGGAGGACATCAAGATCACCCAGTCGGATATCAACCGTCCGGCTCTGCAGCTGGCAGGTTTTTTTGATTATTTTGACCATCACCGGGTTCAGATCATAGGGCATGTGGAAAACACGTATATGGAGAATCAGGGAATGGATTACAGCACAGAGATGATGGGCAGGATCATGTCTTACAAAGTGCCGTGTATCGTGTTCTGCCGCAATATGGAGGTGCCGGGAGAATTTCTGGAGCTGGCGAAGGAGCACGGAGTGCCGATTCTCAGGACGAAAAAGACAACCTCATCTTTTTCTTCGGAACTGAACCGCTGGCTGAAGGTGGAACTGGCACCCCGGATCAGCATCCATGGAGTGCTGGTGGATATTTACGGTGAGGGTGTTCTGATCACTGGAGAGAGCGGCATCGGAAAAAGTGAGGTGGCGCTGGAGCTGATCCACCGGGGACATCGTCTCGTATCCGATGATGTGGTGGAGATCAAGAAGGTCAGTGATGAGACACTGATCGGGACAGCACCGAATATAACAAGGCATTTTATCGAGCTTCGGGGAATCGGCATCATCGATGCCAAGGCGTTGTTTGGTGTGGAGAGTGTGAAGAATACCCAGTCCATTGACCTGGTGATCAAGTTGGAAGAGTGGGATAAGAATCAGGAATACGACCGCATGGGACTGGAGGAAAAGTATATCGAATATCTGGGCAATAAGGTGGTGTGCCATTCTATCCCAATTCGTCCGGGCCGGAATGTGGCGATCATCTGTGAATCAGCTGCGGTTAATTTCCGTCAGAAAAAAATGGGTTACAACGCGGCGATGGAGATGTATAATCGTGTTACCAGCAATCTGGGACAAAATTAAAAAAGGTTGTGCATCTATAATGAATAAATTTTATTTAGGGGCAGATATCGGTGGGACAACGGTTAAATTGGGAATGTTTTCTTGTTGGGACAAAATTAAGAAAGGTTGTGCGGGATAAATGAATAAGTTTTATATCGGGGCAGATATCGGTGGGACAACGGTTAAGTTTGGGATGTTTTCCCATACTGGTGAACTGCTGGAAAAATGGGAGATCAAAACCAGGGTGGAAAATGAGGGGGAAAACATACTTCCAGATGTGGCGGCCAGTATTGAGGAAAAGCGGGCATGGAACGACGGCAATATTATGGGGATCGGCATAGGGATCCCCGGACCGGTGGCTGAGGATGGCACCGTGTTGAAATGTCCCAATATCCATTGGTCTGTGTTTAATGTCAAAGACAGGCTGTTTGATCTGACCGGAGTGGGGAATATACGGGTTGGAAACGACGCCAATGTGGCTGCCCTGGGTGAGATGTGGAAGGGCGGTGGAAGAGGCTATGACAGCATCGTGATGGTGACCCTGGGAACCGGAGTGGGCGGTGGCGTGATCCTTGGTGGAAGGATCCTTACGGGGACCAGTGGCGCCGGCGGAGAGATCGGGCATATGAAGGTTGAACCAGGGGAGACAGAACAGTGTGGCTGCGGAGGCAGAGGATGCCTGGAGCAGTACTCATCTGCTACAGGAATTGTGAGGATGGCAAAAAAAGAGATGCGAGAGGATTCGGCGCTGGCAGCCCTGGAGGAGATCACGGCAAAGGATATCTTTGACCAGGCGAAGGCGGGAGATTCCTACGCTCTTTATATTATAGATAAATTCGCAAAGTATCTGGGAATAGCGCTGGCCAACGTGTCCCATGTAGTGGATCCGGAGGCATTTGTCATCGGCGGTGGTGTATCAAGAGCCGGAGATATTATCATAAATCACGTGGAAAAGTATTATAATGATAATGTGCTCTATGCGCTGCGGGATAAGAAATTCCATCTTGCGGAGCTGGGAAATGACGCAGGAATCTATGGTGCAGTGCGCATGGTATTGTAATAGAGAAAGAAAGGGAAGATCAGTATGCGTATACTTGAACAGGAACCGCTCAGTGCCCATACCACTTTTCGCATCGGAGGGCCGGCCTCGTTTTATATGATTCCGGAAAATGCAGATGAGATAAGGGAAGGAATCCGTTTTGCCAGAGAACGGGAACTTCCTTTTATTACCATTGGCAGGGGCAGTAATATGCTGTTTCCGGACGAGGGGTATCATGGTGTTGTCATGGAGATCGGCAGCGGCATGAACCAGATAGAATATTGCGGGGACGGAAAGATCCGCGCACAGGCGGGGGCTTTACTGAGTGCCATAGCCAGTGAGGCGGCAGGACACTCCCTGACAGGGTTTGAATTTGCCGGAGGAATACCGGGGACGCTGGGCGGCGCCGTGGTGATGAATGCAGGTGCTTATGGGGGAGAGATCAAAGACGGTATCGTAGGTGCCAGAGTGATGGATTCCGAGGGAAATGAATCCTGGCTGAACCGGGAACAGCTGGAACTGGGGTATCGTACCAGTGTGATCCAGAAACAGGGTGATCTGGTCTTAGAGGCGGAGTTTCAGTTTGAGACGGGGGATCCCGGAGAGATTCGGGAGAGAATGAAGGAGCTGAATGCAAAGCGGAGGGATAAACAACCTCTGGAGTTTGCCAGCGCCGGGAGCACATTCAAACGACCGGAGGGACATTTTGCGGGAAAACTAATCGAGGATGCCGGATTGAGGGGGTATCGCATCGGGGATGCCCAGGTATCGGAAAAACACTGCGGTTTTGTAGTCAACCGGGGAAATGCTACGGCGAAAGAAGTTCTCGCTGTGATCTGTGATGTACAAAAAAAAGTGCTGGAAAGTTCAGGCGTGATGCTGGAACCGGAAGTAAAGATTATCCAGTGAGACAGAAAGGAGGAAGTCATGCGTTTTGTCATTGTAACAGGGATGAGTGGTGCAGGAAGGTCCTCTGCGATGCGGATTCTGGAGGATGGAGGCTATTTTTGTGTGGACAATCTTCCGGTGTCTCTGCTTCCTACTTTTATGCAGCTGACAGAGGATTCCAGCGAGCAGATTCAAAAGGTCGCTCTTGGCCTTGATATACGGGTGGGGGAAGAGGCTCTGAGAGAGACCGCCAGCGTGCTCCGGGAATTGAGACGCGGGGGCAATCAGTTTGAGATTCTGTTCTTTGAGGCAAGCACTGCGGTGCTGGTAAAACGCTATAAAGAGACAAGACGTCTTCATCCACTGGCAAAGGGAGGGCGGATCGACTCAGGAATTGAGGCAGAACGGGAGCTTTTGATCGAATTGAAGAGCAGTGCGGATTACATCATAGATACCAGTACATTGTTGATCCGGGACTTAAAGCAGGAACTGGAGCGCATTTTTGTAAGTGATGGAGAATACTGTAACTTTTACCTTACCTTTGTTTCCTTTGGATTTAAGTATGGGATACCCACGGATGCAGATCTGGTTTTTGATGTGAGATTTCTGCCGAATCCATTTTACATCGATGAGCTAAAGCCTCTGACTGGAAATGATAAGGAGGTATACGATTTTGTCATGAAATCTCCCAATGCCGGGGAATTTTTGCATAAGTTAAAGGACATGCTGGATTTTCTCATTCCCAATTATATTGTAGAAGGAAAAAATCAGCTGGTGATCGCCATCGGCTGTACCGGTGGAAAACACCGATCGGTAACGTTGACCAATGCCGTTTATAAAGAGTTTGAAAAATCCGAATATGGATGTAAGAAAGAGCATAGAGATATAGAGAAGGACAGGTTGAGGAATTTATGTCGTTTTCCAGAAAAGTAAAAGAAGAGCTCGGTGTCCATGTCAGTCGGGCGAGGCATTGTCAAATCGCTGAACTGGCGGCGCTGTTTTCCTGCTGTGGCCAGGTGGTTTCCGGGAAAGATTTTGACGGAAAACAAAACTTTTCTGCGAAATTTGTCACAGAGAACTTGACAGTTGCGAAAAAATATTCTATCTTAATTAAGAAAGCATTTCATTTTCATATAGAAATGTCAGTTAGAGGTCATCAGTATCTGATCTAT
>JAAVZE010000006.1 GCA_022791495.1 Eubacterium sp. | reverse complement strand
GGTGATAAGAAAATCTACTCCTGTATCTACTTTAATCTTAAGATTGGCGATGTCTGCTTCCAGTGAAGAAGCTTCCTGGTGAATTTCTGGATAGCAGGCGCCTGCAACACTGAATGGAAAAGTGGCCTTGATATCCTGAATCAAATCAGAAGCATGGTTATAATATCTGGCGGCAAATTGTTCATCGCTCATTCCTTTTGGCTGGTCGCCGCGAAGTCCCAGAATATTGCGGATGCCGTTCCGGTATAGGTTGGTGAGAAAGTTAGTAAGAAACAGTTTGTCTGGAATAGCGGCACAGGTCAGATGGGTCAATGCCTCGATCCCGCACTGATTTTGTATGTAGGATGCGATGGCAAAGGTATTTTCTGAAGTAGTTCCTCCTGCGCCATAGGTTACGCTGATAAAATTGGGGTGAAGTTCTTTGAACTGGTCCAGGGCGTCGTAAATCACTGAGACATCGGTATCTTTCTTAGGGGGAAACACCTCTAACGAATAAACGGGCCTGTTTTTATGAAATAAATCTTTGATCATGTGAATATTCCTTTCTATAAAAAAACCTTATAAACAACAATATTCTGTCATTTATAAGGTAATCGCTACAGGGGCACTAGGAATCGAACCCAGCTCTGGAGTTTTGGAGACTCTTATTCTACCGATGAACTATGCCCCTAAATCACTTACTTCCCTATAATACAATACTTTTAGTAAAAAGTCAATCTTTAAATTAGAAAATGATAAATTCATCATAAAAGCTTCATGGATTTGAGTATAAAGATCCAGAAGGTAAGGCTGATTGATGAGAGCAGTGTAGTCAATACAATGATGCTGCTGGTTAGGACGGTGTCGTTTCCAGTGTTTTTCGCCATGATATAGCAGGAGACAGTGGCAGGGGATCCCAGCATGATCAAAATTCCCATCAGTTCCTGGCTGCGGTAGCCAAGACAGATTGCTACAGGAAGGAACAGAGAACAGATGACAAAAAGTTTGATCAGGGTGGCCAGTACCGTCAGCTTTCGTTTGCGAAAAGCTTTTCTGCCCTCAAATCCGGCACCGATGGATAACAGCGCCAGGGGAGAAGCAGTATCAGCTAGATAATTCAGGCTTTTGTTTACAAAAACAGGGAAATGAATGCCGGAAAATGCAAAGGGAAGTGCCAGAAGTATTCCGAGTAGGATTGGGTTTTTAAATATATTTTTTATCGTTGTTCTGATATCCGGTTTTTGATCCTTATTCTGACCTTTCAGCGTGAGTATGATCACTGCAAATATGTTGAAAAGGGGGACAGCTCCCAGAATCATAAGGGGGGCCATGCCAGCACCATCGTACATATTATTAATAAATGCTAATCCGAGAATGGCGGCACTGCTGCGATAGGATGCCTGAATAAACGCACCTTTTTCTGTTTCGTTCTTCATGAAAAGTTCTGTCAGTCCCCAGATGATGAGGATAGCAAAGAGGGTGGAAAAGAAGCAGAACATGACATAGCCGGCGTCAAAATTTGCCCGAAAATCATTTTCAGTCAGGTCCTTGAAAACGAGAGCCGGAAGTGCTGCATAAAAAACATATTTATCCACAGATTGAATAAAATCATCCCCGATAATTTTGAGTTTGTACAGGAGTTTTCCCAGGATCATCATCAAAAAGATGGGAAGAGTGGCGTTGATACTGTATAAAAAGTTATTCATATAATCTAAATTCCTTTCTGTTGACACTGATGGTTTATTTTATCTTCTTCACAATTATAAACAGGAAATTGTTACAATGGCAAGAAAATCTTTTGTCAGGAGTAAGTTGAAAGTTATAAAAAGGGAGGAATGCCATAGATTGTAATAAACAGATCAGGGAGTTTCATATGAGTAAAAAGATCAGCTTGTTTTTGGTGGCAGTATTGGCAGTTCTGCTTATTGCCGGTTGCGAAAAAGAGACAGAAAGTACAGAGAGAGGAAAGGACTGGGATTATACGGTGGTGGCAGTGCGAGACTGTCCGGAGGATTTTCTGAAGGAACTTGATGAGAAAAAGGTAAATGCATTTCAGATGACTTATATGGATGGGGAGTATTTATATATTGCTCTTGGCTATGGTGAGCAGGCCACCGGTGGATTCAGTATTGCGGTCCGCGGTCTGTATGAGTCTGGGGATAAACTCTGTTTTGAGGCAGAGCTGATGGGCCCTGGAAAAGATGAAGTTGTAAAGGAAAAACCAAGTTATCCTTATGTGATCGTTAAAACAGAAAAAACAGATCGGGAGGTTTTGTTTGACTATTGAAAAAAGTAGAGTTATGAGTTATAATTAGTGTACAAAAGAGGGCATGGAGGTGATAAAGTGAATCGTATTATAAGCCGTATGCAGTCTGTTTTATACGAATGGCGCCATATGATCGGTATGGTGATATGGGATACGATTATTGGAATTTCTTTTGTCTGTGTGCTATATATTGCTTTAATGAATCTGGATAATTATCTTGCTAAGATTGGCCTGCTGACATTGGTAGCTGCCGTTATTCTGGCTTCTATCGCTGTTAAGTATGGTTTGTTTTACCGAAACAGAGGGCGGGATGATGTTACTGGCGGTAAGAATAAAAGAGAGTTTGAGAGAGTTGCTTCCATTCTACTTAAGGGCGAGGGAGAGTTTGTAGTGGTATATGCCAATATTGACCGTTTTAAGCTGATCAATGACAGCTATGGGGATGAGATTGGCGATATGGTGCTATGTAAAGTACATAAGATAATTGACGAAGAGCTTCTTCGGTGGGACGAGACATCAGGAAGAATCATGGCGGATAATTTTGGTATGCTGATGCGCTATCATTCTTTGGAAAAGCTGGATCACCGTTTGTCCAGGATCAATGATCAGCTTTCGCAGATTCTGGATGTGGACGGACAATCCTATGGAATCAAGATGTATTTTGGTGTATATCTGATAGAGGATAAAAATACGCTGGTGTCTGCTATGCTGGAGAGAGCCAATATAGCCTTGAGAAAAGTGGCAGGAGCGGCACAGCATCTGGTTCATATGGGAGTTTATGATGATGCGGAGAGGCGGCTTCTGGGCAGAGAAAAAGAACTTGAGATGAAGATGGAACGAGCTCTTAGAAATGGTGAGTTTGTGCCATATTTACAGCCAAAGTATGAGCTTGAGAATGAGACGATAGGCGGTGCGGAGGCATTGGTTCGCTGGGTGGATCCGGTGGAGGGAATGATCTTTCCGAATGAGTTTATACCGCTTTTTGAAAGAAATGGTTTTATTGTGGAACTGGATCTCTACATGTTTGAGCAGGTGTGCAAAATGGTTGAAAAATGGAGTGAAAGTGGTTATCCGAAGATTCCTGTTTCTGTCAATATGTCTCGGGGACATTTTTCAGTGCCAGGGTTCTTTAAACGTTATCAGCAGATTCTTGACCGGTATGATATTCCAGAGAATGCCATTGAGATCGAGCTTACAGAATCTCTGTTTTATAATGAAATGTCTATGCTGAAAGAGCTCATCAATAAGATTCACGCTGCAGGCATGCTTTGTTCCATTGATGATTTTGGAAGTGGTTATTCCTCGCTGAACATGCTGAAAGATGTAAAAGTAGATGCCTTAAAACTGGACCGTGTATTCTTTAAAGAAGCGGAGGATGACCAGCGGGGTAAGAGTATCATCAACAGTGTACTTCATCTGGCCCAAAGCCTCAATCTCCGTACGATTTCCGAGGGAGTGGAGATACGTTCCCAGGTAGATTTTCTTAAAGAGATGGATTGTGACTACATACAGGGTTACGTATTTGCGAAGCCCATGCCGGTGGCAGATTTTGAGCAGATCGCATTTATTGAAGGAGCCAAATAAAACTAGACGAATACGGACAAAAAGACTTCACAGATCATGTCAGTTAGTTCTGACGATTTGTGAAGTCTTTTTGGATGCCGGATTGGAACAATTAAAACAAAGGTCTAATAATACAGGCGTTTTCGGTTTCGATAACGGTTGCGTCGGTAAAGAATCTCATGATAAAGAAGTATTTCAACCAGTTCTCGAATATGTTTATTGTCCATTGGGAAGGTGTCTGGAGATTTATCGTTACATTTTTTGAGTATTTTATGTGCCAGCTGTTGGAGAGATATTTTATCCGGATAGGAGTCAAATATAAAGCTGCCGTCGTATTCCAGCTGGTCGCATTCTTCATCGATCAATTCCTGGATGGGATTGCATATGTCAGGATACAGGTACTTGAGATAAGAGTAGTCATTTTCCATTTCCCAAAGTTTACCGGCACCGAAGACAGGCTGCATAGAAGGAATGGCAGGCTGTCCGAACCAGTAATCCTGTGGAGGAAGTTCCATATGATTCATAAGATGGTCCTTTCATTCAATGTATTAATATTAATATATGCCGGAGATGTTGGATGTGATAAATTTGCCAGTGTCCTCTCTTGCCCTGTTGTGATAACTATGATATGATGTAACATACAGGGAAATAGATGATAAGGAGCATACATTCATATGGTTAAATATTTGTATAAGACGATTGTTCTAATGGTGGTTTTCGCTGCTGCCTTGTTTTTTTTCGGGCAACAGCTTGAGAGTGATGTGTATGAAGAGGGAATTGTAGTAAATATGGGGAAGGAAAGTCTTCCCTATCTTACTCTTACCTCCCAAAATATAAAGATGAACCGGTTGTATGGCTACAACGGACCGATTGAGGATAATATTGTAAGGGAATCTATAACGCCTTTGGATACCAGTAAAAAAATAAAAATTAATATCAGCAAGGGTGAGGTGAGACTGTCTAAACTTCATTACGATGTGGTGGACAAGTCCAATGGTGATGTCTACTATTCAGGGGATGTGAATGCTATCGATGCCGGGATCCGTGAACTGGAAATTTTCCTGGATTATGGTTTTAAAACCAGTACGGAATATATTTTGGCCCTGACTGCTACCACGGATACGGGAAGAAAGGTTCATTATTTTACAAGATTAAAATATTATACCGAAGACTCCAATTTATCCCAGAAACTGCAGTTTGCCATGAAGTTTCATGAGGATACCTTTAGTAAATCCAAAGCAGAAGAGCTTGGGCGTTATCTGGAACCAGATGGCACGGCGCCCAACGATACTCTGGCTACAGTAAATATTAAGTCGGATAGTGATCTCGTCACATGGGGGAGATTGTCACCGAAGAAAGTTTCAGAGGCAGTTCCTGTGGTAAAAGAGTATAATATGGAGACAGCATGCTTTCAGCTGAATTACTTTGTGGAGGGAAAAACCTCATCCGGGAAAGAGATGTTTCGAGTGAATGAATTTTACCGGGTACGTTATGCTTCCGGCAATAGTTACCTGCTGAATTTTGAACGGAGCATGGAGGCAGTATTTGATCCTGGGTTTACCAGTGTCCAAAAAAATCAGATTAAGATCGGGATAACCAATGAGACAGATATGGGGATTATGGAGCATGCGGAGACACAAACTCTGTACTTTGCCAGAGGTGGAGATCTTTATCGCTATGATATGGATAAAAAGAAAAATACTATCACAAAGATATATTCTTCTTTTAGCGAGGACGCATCTTACGAATACCGGGAGACGGGGGAGCAGGGGATCCGGCTGTTAAAGACAGATGCAGAAGGGGATTTGTATTTTGCAGTGTATGGATATTTTCCCCGGGGCCAGTACGAGGGCAAGGTGGCGATCGTTCTCTATAAATATGATCTGGGAGAAGATAAATTGAATGAATTGGTTTATCTTCCAATGGATACAACTTACCAGCAGCTGCGGCAGGACTTTAGCAGCTATGGTTATGTCAGTGAGCGGAATGTATACTATTTCATGGTGGCAAATGTGATATATTCTTATAATATGGAAGCCAGACGGCTCACGAAGATTGCAGAAAGTGTCACAGACCAGGGATTCAAGGTGATGCGTCACAGCAACTGTTATGTGTGGTCGGATTCATTGGAAAAAGGATATGGCGAAGCGATCACGATCTTCCATCTGGAGACAGAAAAAAAGGTTGTCATTCCGAAAGCAGCAGAAGGAGAATATGTTCGCCTGCTCGGTGTGATCAACGATGATGTCATTTATGGATATGTGAGAAAGAAGGATATTGCGGCCACAAAAGTAGGAGAACCGCTGATACCCTGTTATAAAATGGTGATTGCAGACAACGAGGGAAATGTGTCAAAAACTTACAGCAGAAAGAATCTGTATGTTACCAATGTGCGGGTTGAGGGGAATGTGATGACCCTGTCAAGGGTAAAGAAAGAAAATGGCAGGCGTTTTCGCAACATATCTGATGACAGCATTCTAAACCAGACAGAAGAGAAGGTTTCTCCCTATTCGTTGAAGACCAGGGTCACTTCTGCCACGCTGACAGAGTGGTATATCGGGTTTCCCGCCACCTTTGCCATTGAAACGGTGCCGGCTTATAAGGTAGCAGAGGACGAGCTGATAACCGGCGGGCGTTCGGTGCATCTGGATGATCTGAAAGTGCCAAAGTATTATGTGTATGCCCTTGGGAAGATTACAGGAGCCTATGAAAATCCAGCGGAAGCGGTTCTGCGCGCAGATGAACAGATGGGAGTGGTGGTTTCCGGCAGTCATAAGATTATGTGGGAGCGCAGCGGCAGCTTTCTGATGAACAGTATAGCAGGAATAGAAATGTGCCAGGCCACTAATAAGATTTCTAATCTGGCGGCATGTACGTACATGGTGTTAAAGGCGAATCATTTTTCCATATCGCCGCAGAAACTATCTGCAAAAAAACAATCTATTTACCAGATGCTTCAGCAATATATGAGTGAACCAGTGGATCTAAGCGGAGTTACTCTGGAACAGGCGTTATATTTTGTGAGCAGTGATAAATATGTAATCGGGATGACTGGTGGCTCTACGGCTGTCGTTATAGCTGGTTACGATACAAAAACTGTGACGGTTTATAATCCTCAGAGCGGGAAACGGGAAACCTTGAGCCGGACGCAGGCAGAGGAGATGTTTAAAAATGCAGGGAACCGGTTTGTCAGTTATCTGTGATTTCTGTACAGAGAAGCATGTTCATTAATTATTATTGTTAGAAGGGAAAACGTCATATGAAGGATGCGAAGGAATTACTTCGTCAGGCACTGGAAGCCAGGGAGAAGACATATAGTCCATACTCCGGTTTTGGCGTGGGAGCAGCGTTGTTGACGAAGGACGGGATGATTTATACGGGCTGTAATATAGAAAACTCTGCCTTTACTCCGACCTGCTGTGCAGAGAGGACCGCTTTTTTTAAGGCGGTCAGCGAGGGCCGGAAAGAGTTTAGCCGGATCGCTGTTGCTGGGGGATACATGGGGAAACCTTTGGAGAGGATCGTGCCCTGTGGTGTGTGTCTGCAGGTTATGATGGAGTTTTGTGATCCCTGGGAATTTGAGTTGCTGCTGGCAGTTTCCGAAGAGGATTATGAGGTGAAGCGTCTGGCAGAGCTTCTTCCCTATGGGTTTTCACTGGCGCCCACATCTTAAGAGAAGGAAGGTTAAAAAATGGAATTACCCCAGAAGTTTTGCGATGAAATGAAACAGCTCCTGGAGGACGAGTACCCAGCTTATCTCTCTTCTATGGAGGAAAAAAGAAAATATGGACTGCGGGTCAACACGTCAAAGATATCGGTGGAAAAGTTTTTGGAGATCTGCCCCTTTGATGTAACTCCCATTCCCTACATAAATAACGGATTCTACTATGAGGATAAGGTTCAGCCGGCAAAACATCCCTACTATTTTGCCGGGCTTTATTATCTGCAGGATCCCAGCGCCATGACACCGGCTTCCAGGCTTCCAGTAGAGCCTGGAGATACAGTGCTTGATCTGTGCGCCGCGCCTGGGGGAAAAGCAACAGAGCTGGCGGCAAAGCTAAAGGGAAAAGGGCTTCTGGTAGCAAACGACATCAGTAGCAAGAGAGCAAAGGCACTGTTGAAAAACATAGAACTTTTTGGTGTGGAAAATAGTTTTATCGTGACAGAATATCCGGCGAAATTAAAAGAATACTTCAAAGGATTTTTCGATAAGATTTTGATCGATGCGCCCTGTTCCGGAGAGGGGATGTTCCGAAAGGATCCTTCTATGATCCGAGCCTGGGAGCAGAACGGTCCTGCATTTTACAGCAGGCTTCAAAGAGAAATTCTGGAACAGGCGCTGCCTATGTTAAAAGATGGAGGAATGCTTTTGTATTCCACCTGTACCTTTTCTGTCATGGAGGATGAGGAGAGCGTGGAGTACCTGCTCTCTCTGGACGGGGATCTGAGGCTGGTAGAGATGGAAGGATATCGCGGATTTGCCAAAGGCAGGCCGGAGCTGGCGGGAGGAGATCCTGAACTGACAAAGTGTGTCCGGATATTTCCCCACAAATTAGACGGTGAGGGACATTTTCTCGCCTTGTTCCAGAAGGGCGGGGAGATAAAGGTGGAGAGGAAAAGTGAGGGACCTATGCTGGCTGGAGCAAAAAGAAGTGGTCTGGGCAGGGGGGACAGGGAACTTTTTGAGGCATTTTCAAAAAATGTAGTAAAAGAATTTGATCTGTGCCGCATCGAAAACAAAAATGGAATGCTCTATTATATGCCGGAAATGCTGCCGCAGTTACGTGGCATTCGTTTTTTACGGAGCGGGCTTTTTTTGGGAGAGATGAAAAAGAAACGGTTTGAGCCGAGCCAGTCTCTGGCAATGGCGCTGCGGGCAGAGGAATATTGTAAGCGGGCAGAGCTCACCGCAGAGGACGAGCGCGTGCTGCGGTATTTGAAAGGAGAAACACTGACACTGGAGAAAGCTGATTTGACGCCGGAAGCACAGGAGGGTGGATGGATCCTGGTCTGTGTGGATGGTTATCCTCTCGGCTGGGGAAAGTTCGGCGGAGGAGTGCTGAAAAATAAATATCATCCGGGTTGGAGGCTTATGTAGTGATCCAAGGTTGACTTTTTAAATTTTGTTTTATAAAATAGGCATATAGGAGGTTTGGTCAGAATGGAATCAAACGAAGAATGTATAGAGATTGATGTTCAGCTGGACAAAAGGACGTTAAACCGTTTTCTGCTTAGGAATAACTTTCTCCGTGCCGGTGGAGTGATCGGTATTCTGATTAGTGTGGCAGCTTTAGCAGGACTGGTTGTATTCTGGAGTTATTTTGGCACTGCCCAGAGGGTGATTCTGTTATTTCTGGCGCTGATGTTTACAGTGATCCAGCCAGTTACACTTTTGATGAAGGGCTGGGAACAGTTAAAAAAGGGAGCTTTTCGGGAACCTTTTCACTATACCTTTACACCAGAGGGCATTGAGGTCGTAAACATAGCCGGAACAGCCAATGTAGAATGGAAGCAGATCCGTCGTGTTGTGACCACGAAAGACGCCATGTATATTTATATGAATGCTGTATCAGCGCTGATTATTTCCAGAGAAGAGTGTGATGGCAGATTTACAGAGATTGCAAAAATAGTCAGGGAGCATACCAGATGATATATGAAAGTTTAGGAGAAAAGGATACCTTTGAATTTGGTAAAAGGTTTGGCACACAGGTGAAGCCTGGGGATATCTACCTGCTTTATGGAGATCTCGGTGTCGGAAAGACCGTTTTTACAAAAGGATTTGCCCAGGGGATCGGGATCACAGAACCGATTACCAGCCCTACGTTTACTCTGATCCAGGAATATGGGGAGGGAAGGCTTCCCCTGTATCATTTTGATGTGTACCGGATCGGTGACGTGGAAGAAATATATGACATTGGTTTTGAGGACTATTTTTATGGAGAGGGTGTCTGCCTGATCGAATGGGCATCACGCATTAAAGAGATTCTGCCCCCGTCCTGTTATGAGATAACGCTAGAGAAAGATTTGGAAAAAGGATTTGATTACCGTAGGATTGTGGTGAGTGAGCCAGAAAGGGAACCAATGTGAAAATATTAGGCATAGATAGTTCGGGATTAACAGCATCTGTGGCAGTTATGTCCGATGGAATCCTGACAGGAGAATATACCATTCATAATAAGAAAACCCATTCTCAGACGCTTCTACCGATGATATCCGATATGCTTCTTATGGCGGAGATTAAGCCGGAGGAACTGGATTGTATCGCTGTGTCGGCGGGACCGGGATCTTTTACCGGACTGCGGATCGGAGCGTCTACGGCAAAGGGGCTTGCGTGGACACTGGGGATACCAGTGGTGCCAGTGTCGTCATTGATGGGGCTGGCAGCAAATGTTACCCAGAGGGGGGCGGTGGTATGCCCTATTATGGATGCCCGGAGGAATCAGGTGTATTTTGGCATTTACCGGATAACGGAGGGGCTGCCGGAGGTCCTTTTGGAGCCGGGAGCAGCAGCGATTGAAGAGGCAGTGGCATGTGCCAGCCGGATCAGGGAAGAAATTATATATATCGGAGACGGTGTTCCGGTATTTGAGGATCGGATCCGCCAATTGTCCCAGAGCGGGCTCCGGTTTATGGAACCGGTAAACTGTTATCAAAGAGGCGCCAGCGTGGCAGCGGTGGGAAGTCTGTTGTTTGGGAAAAATCAATATGTGGAGGCAGGGGATTTTGCCCCGGTATACCTTCGCAAATCCCAGGCAGAACGGGAGCGGGAGGAAGCGGAAAACATATCCTGATGCCGGGAGCTGGAGTGAAATATTTTTCATGCAGGAATGGAGGGTAGTTTACTCTTTGCCCCTGGAATTGTATCCTGAAAATAACATTTTTTCATATTTTTACAAGTAGAAAATTGTCATAAAATCCGTTATAATCTTATGTATGAATACACTCCGTACAGAGGGGACGGGGGAGCTTAACATACAGGGGGAGAAAAGTATTTTGAAAGATGGTGAAAATATGAAAAAAGAAAAAATTATGTGCAATAAATGTGGAAAAGAGTTAATGATCAAAAATGGTATATTACACGAAGATGGGCTTTTTGTGACCAAGGAATGGGGGTATTTCTCAGGGAAGGATCTACAGATTCACCAGTTCTGCCTCTGTGAATCATGTTATGATGAATTTACGGGAAGCTTTTTCATTCCTGTGGAAAGTCAGGAAAAGAGAGCGGCGATGGACTGAGCTTCACAGCCATACAGTGCAGCATACCATAGATTATACGGGTGGTCAGGTGCCATCTGGCTAGAAGAAAAAAGAAGAGAGGATAAAATGCAGACACAGAGCTTTTACCCGTTGTGTCTGCACCCTCAATGAAAAGATAATATGCATACCTTTTTGTTGGGGGCTTGGTATGGCTTATGCTGGACATATGTTTACTTGGAACGGGCGGAATGATGCCTCTTCCGCGCCGGGCACTGACTGCGCTGATGGCGAGATACAATGGAAGCAGTCTGCTGATCGACTGCGGTGAGGGAACACAGGTGAGTATCCGGGAGCAGGGATGGAGCTTTCATCCCATCGACGTGATCTGTATCACCCATTTTCACGGAGATCATATCAGCGGTTTGCCGGGGCTTCTGCTATCCATGGGAAATGCAGAACGAAGCAATCCATTGACAATCATAGGACCGAAGGGACTGAAACGAATTGTTCAGTCCCTGCTTGTGATTGCCCAGGGACTGCCTTTTGAACTTCGATTTGTGGAAATTGAGGGGGAAGAGCAGGAATTTTATTTTGCCGGATATCATATTCGGGCTTTCAAGGTGAACCATAATGTGGTATGCTATGGATATAGCCTGGAGATCAAACGAAGCGGTAAGTTTGACGTGGAAAAGGCGAAGCAGAATCATGTGCCCATGAAGGCATGGAGCCCTCTGCAGAAAAGCGGCCAGGTGGAACTGGAGGGCAAAATTTATACCTCAGATATGGTCCTGGGACCGGAACGAAAAGGGATCAAGGTAACCTATTGTACCGACAGCCGTCCTACGGCGCGGATCGCAGAACACGCAGCAGGATCGGATCTGTTTATCTGTGAGGGCATGTATGGGGAGAGGGAAAAGACGGCAAGTGCCAGAGAGAAAAAGCATATGACCTTTTATGAGGCGGCGGAGCTGGCAGCGAAAGCCGGGGTGCCAGAACTGTGGCTTACTCATTACAGTCCGTCACTTATAAGGCCGGATGTGTATATGGATGACGTGAGGAAAATATTCGCCAACACCATACCTGGCAAAGACCGGATGTTCCGGGAGTTTATATTTGAAGCAGATTCCTGATGGAGAAAGGAGGATTCGATATGCAGAGAAGAAATGTACCTACTGGAAATAATAAGCGCAGCCCGGCTCAAAAGATGGCGAAGAATATGACGGTATTTGCCTTTGTGACGTGCATTCTGGTGATCGGAGTAATCTTTGTATTTTATCAGCATAAAAAGGCGGACAAAGCGGAAAGTGGAAATATACCGTCTGCTACAGAGCTGCAAAAATTGACGGAAAAAGATCTGGAGATGGGGTATCCGGAGACGCCTACAGAGGTTGTGAAATTTTTTGCACGGATCAACCAGTATATTTATAATACCGAAGGGCTAGATGATGAAATATTTGATAAACTGCTTGAACAACTCAGGATGTTGTACAGCAAGTCATTGTTGGACCAGAATACTTTTGAAGAGCAGAAAGAAAATTTCAGGGCAGAGGTTCAGGAATTCCAGAAAAAGAAAAGAAAGATCGCCAATTATACAGTGGATAAAGAGAGTTCCTTAAAATATCTGGATTATGACGGACAAAAATGTGCTTATATCCAGATCGGCTTTTTTATGAGTGAGAATGGTAATTATTCCAAAGCGTTTCAGGATTATATCCTTGTAAAAGAGGAGAAGCGCTGGAAAATTCTTGCCTTTAAAAAGAATGTGAGCCCGAATCAGGAAAAAAGCGAAAGTTGAACCCCGGAAGCAAAACAAAGGGGATGGAGAATGAAATGGAAAATAAGGAAAATACAGAGATACGGCTGCTGGCCGTGGAGAGCTCCTGTGATGAGACCGCGGCAGCAGTGGTGTTAAATGGAAGGGAGGTTTTATCAAATGTGATAGCCTCCCAGATTGATCTGCATAAATTATATGGAGGTGTTGTGCCGGAGATCGCTTCCAGAAAACATATTGAAAATATCAACCAGGTGATTGAGCAGGCGCTGAAGGAGGCGGAACTGACCCTTCGTGATGTGGATGGCATCTGTGTGACCTATGGTCCGGGACTGGTGGGAGCCCTTCTGGTCGGAGTGGGAACGGCAAAGGCGATCAGCTATGCAGCCGGCAAACCACTGATTGGAGTACACCACATAGAAGGGCATATTTCCGCCAACTATATTTGCCACAAAGAACTGGAACCGCCCTTTTTATGTCTGGTGGTATCCGGTGGGCACAGTCATCTGGTAATAGTAAAAGATTATGGAACATATGAGATCATTGGAAGGACACGAGACGATGCTGCAGGAGAGGCATTCGATAAGGTGGCGCGTTCTATCGGACTTGGTTATCCCGGCGGTCCAAAGATAGATGACCTGTCCGTGCAGGGAGATCCGAAGGCCATCAAATTTCCCCGTGCTTCTGTGGAAGGGGCGCCATATGATTTTAGTTTCAGCGGAGTAAAGTCAGCAGTACTGAATTATATCAACGGCTGTAAAATGAAGGGGATAGAGTATTCCCAGGCAGATATTGCTGCCTCTTTTCAGGAAGCGGTGACAGATGTGCTGGTCGCCCACACGATGCTGGCAGCAGAAGATTATGGAATCCATACGGTGGCAATGGCAGGTGGTGTGGCTTGCAATAAAGGACTGCGCCGGAAGATGGAAGAACAGTGTGCCGGGAGAAAGTATCATCTGTACTATCCTGAACCTGTCTTTTGTACGGACAATGCCGCCATGATCGGGGCAGCAGGTTATTATGAATTTATCAATGGAAGGCGTGATGGCTGGGATCTGAACGCAGTTCCAGGACTGAAACTGCGTTCAGATTAGCACTGCCGCCAGGCTAACTTAAATTTGTGCCAAACTGCCCCTGTGTTTCTTCTCCCCGAACCTTTTGACGGTAATTGGAAGGGGTCGTGGATGTCAGACGCCGGAACTGACGGAAAAAATGCTCTGAACTCTGGTATCCGCATAGTTCTGCAATCTGTGTAATCGTGTACTGGCTGTGGGCGAGATAGTCCTTAGCCAGTTCTATTCTCTTATTAAATACATCTTCCATACAGGATACTCCAAAAGTCTTCCGGTAAAGGGACTGCATATATCCGGGGCTGATGTTCAGTCGTTTCGCCATATAAGGAACACTCCAGTGAAAGCCGGGATTACTCTGGATTTCCAGATTAAGAGCCAGCAGATTTTCTTTACTCTGGACGGAGGAGCTGCTGTGGCAGGCTTCCGATAGTTTGTCAAACAGCAGATGGAATAAATGGCCGATGGACTGTTCTCTGTATTCATAATCAAAATAGTTTTCTATCGCCAGCATGTGAAACAGATGATGAAAAGAGTCCGCGCAGCTGATTTGTATAGGAATGTTAAAAGGAAGAGCTGCCTGCACGATATACTTTTCATCGGTTAAAAAGGTCATCCAGTTGTTTTTATAGGGACCATTGCAGGCGCGGTAATCTGCCCCCGTATGCGGAGGGTAGATGATGATCTGGTTTTCAGGATAGGATTTCCATTTGCCACCGATTAAGATTTCAGCGGGAGTTAGCGTATGTATCAAAAGCCATTCATCTGAAGACACATCGCGGTGGTAGGTAAAATCCTCTGGATGTGGGGCTTGGTAACCAACATATATTGTTTTAATCATAATATGATCACCTCATTAATTTAACAATTGATCAATAAATTTGAATGCATCTGCCGTTGCAAATATTAAATAAATATTGTATAATAATGTATTATAGCATTTATCGTTTAAATAAACAAGAATGGAGGAATAAGATGAAACTGAAAGGGAAAAAACTTATCAAATTAGCGGGAGCAGCAGTGGCAGCCTGTTTATCCGTATTGCTGATATCTGATGTATCGAAGGCAGACAACCCGATCATTCAGAACATTTACACAGCAGATCCGGCGCCGATGGTTTCCGGTGATACCTTGTATGTGTATACGTCACATGATGAGGATAAGCTGATCGGGAATTTTTATACTATGGATGACTGGAAATGCTATTCCACGAAGGATATGGTGAATTGGACCGATCATGGAACTGTATTGTCTTACTGGGATTTTAGCTGGGCAAAGAAAAATTCCGCATGGGCGGCACAGTGTGTGGAAAGGGATGGCAAATACTATTTATATGTGCCATTGAATGATACCAGTGGTGCGACGGTGATCGGCGTGGCTGTTGGCGACAGCCCTACAGGGCCTTTTGAGGATCCCCTTGACAAACCGCTGATAAAAGGTGGCTCTGGAAATATAGATCCTACCGTATTTATCGATGCGGACGGTCAGGCTTATATGTACTGGGGAAATCCCGACTTGAAATGCGTAAAACTGAAAGACAATATGATAGAGACAGAGGGCGATATAATTACGTGGAATTTCTCGGGAAATAATTTGTCAGAAGATCAGATTGCGGATATGCAAAAGCAGTTTGGTGTATCCAACGATCCGGACCGCCGGCCAACTCTGTTTGAGGAAGCACCTTGGTTTTACAGACGTGGGGATCTGTATTATATGATATATGCGGCAAATGGAATTCCGGAGCGGATTGATTATTCCACCAGCACGAGTCCTTTAGGGCCATGGACTTACCGCGGTATGATTATGAACGATAAATATGATGGAAAGGGCACCGGAACTTTTACCAATCATCCAGGAATTGTAGATTTCAAAGGACATTCCTATTTCTTTTATCACACCGGCAATCTGCCGGGAGGCGGAGGTAACTATCATCGTTCTGTAGCTGTAGAAGAATTTACATATAATGAGGACGGAACCATCCCTGAGTTTCCTTTTACCACTGAAGGCGTGAAGGCGATTGATAATCTTAACCCATTCCAGAGAGTGGAAGCCGAGACGCTGGCCTGGGGAAGCGGACTGGAATCAGAAGCCTGCAGCGAGGGGGGAATTAATCTCTGTGCCATTGAGAATGAAGATTACTTAAAGGTTAAGGATGTAGACTTCGGTTCAGAGGGCGCCACTGACTTTACTGCAAGTGTTTCAAGTGCAATTGGGGACGATCAGACGGAAGCCGGCACCATTGAGCTGCATCTGGATGAAAAGGATGGTCCTTTGCTGGGCACGCTTACAGTGAAAGGTACAGGAGACTGGGATACTTACGCTCAATATACGACGAATGTAGAAAGTGTTGCAGGAGTGCATGATCTTTACATGGTATTTAAAGGCGGAGAAGGAGAATTATTCAAATTTGATTACTGGAGCTTCAAAGAAAAAACGGTTCCAGTGGAAACCATTTCTCTGAGTGCCAGCCAGCTCACGATCCTGGCAGGTCAGAGCAGCCAGTTGACAGCGACTGTCGGACCTGAAAATGCAACGAATAAAGAACTTACCTGGACTTCATCCAATGAAGACGTTGCCATTGTGGCCGTGGATGGAAAGTTTACTGCTTTAAAAGCTGGTGAAACGACGATTACGGCACAGTCTCAGGATGGTACTGGTATCCAGGCTTCCTGTCATGTGGTAGTGACCGCTCCTGTTGTCCCGTCGCCGACGGTTACACCGGTGCCATCTGTGGTACCTACAACACCACCAACTATTTCCACTGATAAAAAGACAGAGGTGGTGCTTGCAAAAGCAAAGATTAAATCTTTGAAAAAGGGAAAGAAAAATCAGGCAAAATTAGTCATCAAGAAGGTGAAGGGTGCAACTGGATATGAAGTAGTATATGCAAAGAACAAAAAATTCAGTAAAGCGAAAAAGCTTTCTACAAAGAAAACTTCTGTAACCTTGAAGAAGCTGAAGAAGGGAACCTATTATGTGAAGGTTCGTGCTTACAAAACTGCTGTGAAGGGGAAGAAGAGCTATGGTTCTTACAGTTCTCTTAAGAAGGTTAAAATAAAATAATAGAGAGATAATATAACAGTTTTTAAACCTCCTGGCTGGTATTAAAAGGTACCAGTCTGGAGGTTTTGTCTTAGCCCGACGGCGCGCCGTCGGGCTATTAAAAAAGAGTGACAATGGGACAACTTTATGATACAATGAAAAAAATATATAATAAGGGGGAGAAACAAAATGTTTAAAAAGAAAATTTTGGCACTTTGCATCGTCTTTTCGATGATTGCCATCCTGGCAGGTGGGATCTGTCTGCCTCAGGCGAAGAGGTCCAGAGCGGCGAATTCTTATCTGCCGCACTGGGAGCATATTCCGGATGGTGAGCCAAGAGTATTTGAAGATCCAGATAATCCTGGGCAATACCGTGTATATATTTATGGTTCCCATGACACCAGAAAGACAGGTTACTGCGGATATGATCTGGTCACCTGGTCAGCGCCGGTGGATGATTTAAATAACTGGCGTTATGAAGGTGTTATTTTTGAATCCATTGTAAACGGGAACGCTGATGTTTTATTTGCGCCGGACGTGGTTGAAACCAAGGATGAAAACGGAAATAAAACATACTATCTGTATCCTAATAACCAGTCCTCTGGGCGTAATGGTATGATTGCCAAATCGAATAGTCCCAAAGGTCCATTTGAGGTGTGTAACTGGAAGGATGATAGTCAAACCAAGACAGATGGGATTCTCGGCTTTGATCCGGCTGCCTTTGTGGATGATGACGGAAGAGTATACGGATATTGGGGATTTCAGTCTTCTAGTATGGCAGAGCTGGATCCAGAAACTATGTGTACATTAAAAGAGGGTAGTAAGACCCTTACCGAAAAAGACACTGGGATTGATGGAAGTGAAGGAGACAATTTCCGCTTTTTTGAAGCATCGTCCATGCGCAAGGTGAAAGATAAATATGTGTTTGTTTACAGTCGTAAAACCAAAGAGGGTGAGTTTGGTCTCAGCGCTTCTAATTATACTCTTGCTTATGCATATGGGGATACGCCATTAGGACCGTGGACTTACGGTGGTACGCTGGTGGATGGCCGTGCCAGAGAAACGGATCAAAAGGGGAAAGTCATTTGTTCCCAGATGTCATACGGCAATACCCATGGAAGTATTTTGGAGATTAATGGTCAGTGGTACTTATTCTATCATCGCTGCATCAATAATGATATGTATTCACGTCAGGCGACAGTGGAGGCAATCGATGTTAACGTGACTGAGAATGGAGAGGTACAGATCAAAGAAGCAGAGGTGACATCACAGGGCTTTGAGATCAATGGGTTAAATCCTTTTAAAAAGCAGACCGCCGGCAGTGCATGTTTTATGACGGGAGGTCCGAACATTAAGGCTCACTATGATACCTCCAATCCAGGCAGCGATGTGGTAAACATCAAAAATGGTTCAATTGTAGGCTATAAGTACTTCAATTTTGATCTGGGAAAGGGAACCCGGGATAAAGATATCATGGCGGTTAACCTTATTCCTAAAGGAAAAGATGGAACGCTGACGATTATGTTGGACAGACCTTGGGAAAGTGATGGAGGCACAAAAATAGGGACCATCGACATTTCTGCTTCTGATGATACAGAGGGAGTTTTGAAGACGGCAGAAATTGATTCCTTAAGTTCAATCCAGGGAAAGCATGCCCTTTATTTTGTATTTAAATCAAGTGGCAGCAGTGTACTCTGTGAACTTAATTCTTTCCAGTTTGGTGATTCTACAGTTACAGATGAAGATGAGGGACAAGATGAAAGGCCAGCGGAGTCCCCGGCGCCAGACATAGAGCCGAGTGCAACTCCAGTGCCAACGCCTACTCTGGATCCCGTAAATACAGTTTCGCCGTCACCGATAGTATCTCCGTCACCAGTGGTCAATCCGTCAGAGGACTCATTCGCAGTGGGAAAAGTGTATACGATTGGAAACTTTACATACAAAATCACTAAAACAGATACATCTGGAAAAGGAACAGTTCTCTTAATGGGTACCAAAAATAAAAAGATAAAATCTATTCAGGTTCCTGACACAGTTAAAATACACGGAACTAAATTCCGTGTAGCTGGTATTGGCAAAGCTGCTTTTAAAGGATGTAAGCTGGCGACTCGTGCCGTGATTGGGAAATATGTAACTGTCTTAGAAAATAGTGCATTTGAGTCTTGTAAAAAAATGAAGAGAATCAAGTTGAAAACTACTTCGTTAAAAAAAATTGGAAAAAAAGCTTTCAAGGGTATTCATAAAAAGGCCCAATTTAACGTGCCGAAGAAACAGCTTAAAAAGTACAAAAAGCTATTTAAGTCAGCAAAAGTGATTACTAATTCTATGAAGATAAGTGGCTGATATGTTATATCTAACGAAAGTAGCTAAGAATGTTTTGTTCATAATAGGTATGCTATAGCCATAAGTGTATTATGGCTTGATTGTAGGCTATAAGTACTTTGATTTTGATCTGGGGAAGGGAACCCGGGATAACGATATCATGGCGGTTAGCCTTATTACACGGGAGACGCGGATGAAATGTTTGCGTCTCCTGTGGCGTTAAATATAGTTCTTTGCATTGAGGTGGTTCGGTGGCGCCAATTTGAATCCTGTTTCCTTCTGCGCTAGCAGCAAAATAGTGTTGTTGCTTTTATTCGATGATACCACCGCATCGCCTCATTCAAGCGCCCGGCTGTTTTGCTGCTATCACAATCCGAAATCTTCAACCTCCGCTTGTGATTTTTCAATTTGCTGCATCAACGTCAATCAACGTACCTCTAGTACGTTTCATTCAAGATTCAAATTGGCGCCGTCGAGCCAGGGTAAAATAAGGGATGCAACCAAGAATTAACAGGTGTTTTTATTTTTCATCAATTTAGAGGATGAAAATTGTTGAAAAAGTCATTGACAAGTTTGTACAATTTTGTTATACTGTTCAAGCAGCATTTGGAGAGGTGTCCGAGTGGTTTAAGGAGCCGGTCTTGAAAACCGGTGACTCCGAAAGGGGCCGTGGGTTCGAATCCCACCTTCTCCGCTTATGTGTGAATGTTATATATTTACACTGTTTAAAAAATTAAGATCTGTCCGGAACATGACCTGTTCGTTGACTTTCATCATCGACATGGCTATCGCCATTTTCTCGTCGTCATTGATGTAGTTGCGTCCGAACACGCTG
>JAAVZE010000034.1 GCA_022791495.1 Eubacterium sp. | reverse complement strand
AGAAAAGCAGATACAACCAGTATGCGGAGACGAGGAATGAGGGGCTGACGGGAAGGCAGGATGTAAACATGTTCGACCGCAGGAAAGCAGCGGTGTCCGGCGTGAAGGAGGTAATCTCCTTTGACAGCAACGAAATCCTGCTTGAGACCACCAGAGGAATGCTTGCGTTTCGGGGAGAGGATCTCCATGTCAAGCGGCTGACCCTGGAAAAGGGCGAGGTGGATCTGGAGGGAAATATCTGTGAGCTAAAATATTCAGATACCCATTCTGTGAAGGATGCCGGCTCATTTTTGGGAAAGCTGTTTAAATAATGGATGAGATAAAAAGTCAGGTTATTTTTCTTCTGGGATCCTTTATAAGCGGCGTAGCGGTAATGCTTGCCTATGAGATCATTAATATTATACGGGGACTGTTCCGGCCGGGGATCGTGGGCAGATTGTTTTTGGACGTGATGTTTTTTACAGCCAGTGGAATTTGTGTATTTCAGATGATTTTTCTGTGCAACAACGGAACGATCCGGAGTTTTTTTATCTTTGCTTTCGGGGCAGGGGCGATTCTGTTCCGGAAAACCTTTGGAACAAAGATATCCAGCCTCTGCGTGAGGTTGATCCAAAAGACCTTCCGGCTGCTTACCCGTCCTCTTTTATTTCTTTGTAAGCAATTCACTAAATTAATAAAAAAAAGAGAAAAAAACTCTTGATATTTGCAAAAAAACGCATTATAATATCAATTACACAGCAGTCTACAGCGATAGAAAACTAAGGGAAGGGGAAACAAGCTGCCCCTGCAGAAATGAGGAAATATATGAGAAGAAGAAGGCGAAGAAACCGCACCGGACTTTTCCTGGTGATGACGGTGGTTCTGCTGTTTTGCGTTACTCTTGGAATTCATAGTATTTCATTGAAGGCGAACTGTCTTGAGCTGCAAAAACAGAAACAGGAACTGCAACAGAAAAAAGACGAGCTTAAGAAGGAAAAGAAGTCCATTAAGGAGCAGAAGGCATACATGCAGACAGATGAATACATAGAGAATGCGGCCAGGGAAAAATTTGGCCTTGTATATGATGATGAGATAATTTTCAAAGCAGAGTGAGAATCGTGTCGAAAAGTTTTTTTGGCATGATTCTTTTTTTGACAAAATTTGATACCCACTTTGTCTATACTTATCTGTACTACAAGTGTAATTTGTTGAGGCGGGGCGTGGGCAGCAGTTTGATTTGCTGCTGCTCTGGGAAACGTCTAGAATGGAGGAAATGATGATTCAAGGTGCGGTTTCAAAAAAAAGGTGGATATTACAGGCAGTGCTGGGGTTTATGCTTGGGCGGGTGTGGATGTTTTCTATCAATCCCTTTGCCCCTGCCTATTTATGTGCGGCAGGAGTCTACCCTGGCAGTCGGATGCTTGTGATGGTAACTGTTCTGGGAGGTGTGCTTACTCAGGCGAGAGGGCTGAACTTTCTGCAGTATACCTTTCTAATTTTGTTGACTGGGTTTGTGCAGTATGTCATGCGGCGGATCGACGGCAAGGAGGGGAGTGTCCTTGCGGTGGCGTGCGTCAGCGGAATACTGAATTTTATTTTGGGATTTACTACAGGTGTAGTGAATAATAATACGATGGAAGCGGTCTGGCTAAGCCTTTTAGAAAGCCTGTGTATCGTTGCCATGGCAAATGTATTTCAGTGGGGAGTGCGATTCTTATTATATGAGGACTGGGCAAAGATTCTTGGAAATGAGGAGATGATCAGCCTCATTTCCCTGGCAGCCCTGGCTGTTTATGGAATGCCCCGGACCTTTGAGGGGGTGTACTCCTTTATTGAGACACTCAGCTATCTTCTTGTGTTGTTTGTGGGATACCGTTATGGCGCGGCGCCGGGAGCGATGGCAGGGGCGGCCGGGGGGATCCTGGCGGCGGCCTCCGGCAGCGGCATGGTTCTGGTGGGGGTATACTGCCTCCTTGGTATCGGCGTAGGAATTTTTCGGGAGATCGGGCGTATCATGAGCACAGTGGCATTTCTCGTGATGGGGATCATCATGGCATATGTCATAAGAAATGAGGTGCTGGGGATCGTAGAGTTGCGGGGGATGGTCTCTGCAGCGATCATTTTTCTATCCATCCCCGGTTCCTTCATCCGGACCATTGAAAACGACCTGACAAAAGATCAGGAAAATCCCTTTGCCAAAGAAGATCTGAGAACCCTTGCCAATTATAAGATCGATGGGTTTGCCACAGCGTTTAAGCGACTGGCAAAATCCTTCAGTGACTTTACGGAAAAAGAACGGCAGATATCCGGCGATGAGATCCAGGAGATCTTTGACGACCTGTCTGGTAAAGTATGCCGGCAGTGTGTAAACTGCCATTACTGTTGGGAGACGAATTACGAAGAGACCTATGAGAACATAAAAAACATTCTTGCGGCGGCAAGTGAACAGGGTGTGGTGGAAGAGGAGAACATCAGTGAGAAATTTTTAAACCGCTGCCTTAGACTGGATGAATATATCGAAAAGATTAACGAGCGTATGGCGGTGGCCAGGATGAACCTGAGCTGGCGAAATAAAATGGCGGAGAGCCGGGAGGCGATGGCAGGCCAGATGATGGAGATCGCCGAGGCACTGAAAGAATTTACGATGGAGCTGAACCAGACGGCAGAGGTGCCAGTGGAGACGAAGAAAAAGGTTCTCTTTGCCCTGCGAAGCCTGGGAATCCGGGTAAAAAACCTGTCTTTTAAGACAGACCGGAAGGGGAATCTGGAGATCTGCTTTGTGGCGAAAGCCAGGGGAAATGCCTGCATCACAAAGAAAGATGTGTGTGTGGCGCTGGAGCATGCGCTGGATCAGCGGATGTGTCCTGGCAGGTATATGAGAAATGTAATCCCAAAAGAATATGAGGCAGTATCCTTTGTTCGGGATATGAATTATAAGACACTCACCGGTCTTGCCAGAGTGGCAAAAAGCGGTGAGACCGTATCCGGTGATAATTTCTCCTTTATGGAGCTTTCCACCGGGGAGCTGGTTATGGTGCTCTCGGATGGGATGGGCAGCGGAAGCCGGGCATGCCAGGACAGTGAAAATCTGGTAGAGGTACTGGAGAGTCTTATCGAGGCAGGGTTCCGCAAAGAATCAGCAATTCGTCTCATGAATACGCTGTTTGTCATGTCTTATGAGGGAAAAAAGTTTACAACCCTTGACATGACGGCGATAGACCTTTATAGTGGAGAATGTGAGACGGTTAAAAATGGCGCGGCTGCCACATTTATCAAACGCTCCGAGGGT
>JAAVZE010000175.1 GCA_022791495.1 Eubacterium sp. | reverse complement strand
GCTTGCTTTTAATTCAATATGAATAACCGGCATACCGTTAATTAAAAGAGTTATGTCGCCTCTTCTGTTTCGGGTGTCCTGTTCAAGATTAAATACAACCTGTTCTGCAATTTGATACTTTGATGTTCCGCCAGCTATTTCGTTTGGAGAAAAAAGATTCAGAAAGACATCTTGTCCCGCCTTTCTTTTATCAGGCGAATCCCCATCCCGTCTTATGGGAACGGTTTCTCCAGTGATAAAAATATTCGATTTTACTGGTGAATTGGCCTGTTCACGTACAGTATCCATAAGACGGTCCATTTCTGATTCAGAAAGGGGAACGTTGTTTAATTCTGTACGATTTCTCTCAAATATGATATTTTTCCAGTTTTCAATTAGTTCTGGAATTGTCTTGTGGTATAAAACTTCATTGCTCCAGCCTCTTTTTTTCAAGGTATCTATAAAATCTTTTTCAAAGTTTAATTCTCCATTTTTACCTGTATATGATAATGGCATGTAAGTCCTCCTATATAAACATTTTATTGAGCATTGCTTCTTTAAAAAGCTTTAGTTTCTCGTACTTGTGCTGGTGAAGGATGATAAGGTTATCAAAATATTCCATACAATCCCCTATCTTGTGCTGTTCATCAACATTTGGAATTGGTATATCCAGTTCTCTGACCTTATTTAAGGCTATAAATTTCTGCGTTCCACCATCAAGATTTCCATTTAATTGATTCACAATACTTGCTGACTGCAAACAATGGTACAAATAAAGATAAAATATGTTTCCAGTATCTTTGATAAGAGCAACATTTTTTATTGCAAAATCAGGGATTTCTCGCACCAATGCAATATTTCCGATAGTTCCTATCATTCCCATTAAAATATCATTTTTATCTACTTTTGAACGCTTATTTACTTCCTTGTAATCCTTTTCAGAAATAAATTGTATATCATTGTAATTGATATAACCATCTTTCACATTTTTCGAAGTAACAAACGGATGCCCATCAACTGTATATTGTGGTGAATCATGTGTACCATCTCGTACATCAGCAATTACATCAAGCTTACACTGTTGCCAATCGTCAGTAAAACCTTTAAATCTTATCTCTGGAACTTTCTCACCATTTTTAGGAAACATTTTTTCAAGCATTGCTTCTTTAAAAAGTTTTAATTTCTCATACTTACGCTGATAGAAAATAATAAGCTTATCAAGACTTTTGAAATGTGCTGCTATCCTTTCCTGTTCATCTCTATTTGGCATCATAAGATTAAGGTTCGCAAGCATTTTTCCTGATATCTCTAAAAAAGTGGAACCAGATGCAACTGCCTCAGCTTTTTCCTTTAACTGATTACTCATTGAATATACAAAATATGGCTCTATTTCATTTTTCAAAACCAATGATTGAAATCCCTGATTTGTACAAGCAGAATGTTGTAAAATAGCTGTTTTTCCTATTCCTGCTCTACTTGTAAAAAGAATGGTTCTATTTGCGGGAAGCATTTTTGCAGAACTTTTTTGTAAACCTAGTTCAGTTATTTTTCTTTCACTTTTT